>SLQI01000415.1 GCA_007131535.1 Balneolales bacterium
ACCCTCATTCAACCATTTGCGGGAATCGGCATAAATGGATGCGTAAGCGTCCATGCCGTTAACCTGTTCCGGGTTACCCGGGCGCCATATTCCGAACGGGCTGATACCCAACCTCGCCACATCGTCCGTTTCCCGGACGGCATTATAGAGCTCTTTTACAAACCGGTTGACATTTTTTCTGCGCCAATCGTCACGATCCGGAATCGAATCCTTTTCTGCTGTATACCTTGCCCAGCTGAGGCTGTCCGGGAATTCTACTTCATTGCCGTTATCGTCAGTTACTGGATATGGATAGAAATAATCATCAAGATGAATCCCGTCTACATCATAGCGCTGCAGGATATCCAGGGCGATATCAATATTGTACTGCCTGACCTCTTCAAAGCCGGGGTCCATCCACAGATGATCACCGTACTCCACTACAAATTCCGGGTTTCGTTTGCTGATGTGGTTGTCGGCTATGAGTGAGTCTGCCGAAGGGTGTAGCGCCCGGAACGGGTTGATCCAGGCATGGAGCTCGAGTCCGCGGCGATGCGCTTCTTCAACGGCAAATTCAAGCGGATCATAAGCCGGTTTGGGTGGTCGCCCCATTTCACCGGTCAGGTAAGGCGACCAGGGCTCTAAATCGGATTTATATAAAGCATCGGCTGCCGGCCTCACCTGCAGGATGATCGCGTTGAGGTTGAGCATATCCGCTTTATCAAAAAGTGCCCGCAATTCGGATTTCTGCTCACCGGCACTCAACCCCGGCTCCGAAGGCCAGTCTATATTGGCCACCGATGCAATCCAAACCGCCCGGAACTCCCGGGGAATTTCCGGCATCGTTCGCAGCGACTCATATAAATCGCGCGGCTCTGTTTTATCCGGATCGTCGGGGTCAACGCGCAAGGCGGTACAGGAAAAACCGCTCATCAACAATACCAATACTGCAACTGCCCGAATAACCGATGACGTACTACACATAAAATGGTGTCTCATTGTTGATCTTCTTGTTGATCTTCATCCTGTTCCTGCACTTCATCGGGCAACACTTCATCTTCCTTTTCCGGATCGTACCCTAACCCATCTCCGATTTCAGCAAAGTCCGGTATGTTCACCGGCAGACGGCCGGTCGGGTTATTTTCACCCCGCAGCGTTTCCACAACAGCTTCTATAGTGGCCTCATTTGCCGCCCAGGCGCTTAAATACGCATCTACTTCCGGCACCCCTCTAATAAAATAGGGGTCGCCAAACGAGACTACCCCCATGGGCTTATCCAGTTCCATCAGCTTCTTTAGCGCGTTCTCAACCGGCTCTTCCAACTCCAGATCCCCTTCGCCGGACCGGGCGGTAACATAGGAGTGTGCGATTATCTTATCAGCTTCTTCAGCTTTCGCAAGTAAACTGTCAACCTCCTGTTTATTGCTTCGCGGATCAAGCAGAACGGTTTCGGTGCGGGGGAAATAATCCCGGAATAACTGATTAAAATATTGTCCCACCGGCTCTGTAGTGGCCGGGCTATCATGGCGATGTACCATCATTCGTTGATGTTCCCGGTCGGCTATGGTTACCAGCAGAATATCTGCGGGATCCCGGGTATCAAGCGGGAACAACTCATCCTCATTCCGCACAAGGGTTACAGCCCGGCGGGCGATATCCCTGGACAGCTCCTGATGATACTTATTGCCGACTATATCTCTTATAGGCTCATTAACTTCTTGATCCTCATGCAATCCCATCAATTTCTTGGCTGATAAAATTCGGCGAACAGATCGGTCAATCTGCCCCTCTTCGATTTCTCCAAGCCGTACTGCCGCCACTACAGCATCAATAGCCGTTGCGGGTTCCGGCGGAAGCAATACTATATCCGCCCCGGCTCTTACCGCCTTCACGGCTGCTTCATCCCGGGAATAGTTCAGCTCAATACCGTACATATCCATCGCATCGGTTACGATGAGCCCTTCAAAGTTCAAATCACCGCGTAGCAGGTCCTTTAAAATTTCCCGGGAAAGTGTTGCCGGCAGCTCCTCCGAGCCGGTCAAACCCGGCATGGCGATATGAGCCGTCATTATAGACATAACCCCGTGTTCGATAATATTGCGAAACGGTTTTAGCTCCACCTTTTCAAGCCGGTCCCGGCCGTAGTCAATAACCGGCAGTGTTACATGAGAGTCGAGATCCGTATCGCCATGACCGGGGAAATGCTTACCGGTGGAAATCATCCCGCCGTCATGAAGGCCGAGAGTGTATGCTCTGGCCAATTCCCCCACTAACTCGGGATCTTCCCCGAAGGAACGCACATTTATTACAGGATTGTCGGGGTTGTTATTAACATCGACGACCGGGGCAAAGTTTTGATGAACGCCCAATGCACGCCCTTCTCTTGCCGTAGCTCGTGCCATTCGGTAAGCCAAAGTGGGGTCGCCGGTTGCTCCGATAGCCATCGCCACCGGGAACATCGTAGCCCGGCGGATGCGCATCGAAACCCCGCGTTCAAAATCGGAACTGATCAACAAAGGGATATCCGAGACTTCCTGAAAATCCTGAATAAGAGTAGCAAGTTCATGCACATCCCCGGAAAAAAATGTAATCCCGCCTATGCCATACTCTTCAATATAGTGCATCATCTGCTCATACTGCCCGGCATCACGACTCATGTAGTGCGCGTTGATCCGCGGCACCATCATCTGGGCCACTTTTTCTTCCAGGGATAGTCGCGAAAGGGTCTCTTCCACCCACCCTTCGGTTTGATTCAGGATATCACTAACCTCATCACCCGAGGTGATTCCGGATAGAGCAGGTTCATCAACCGGGAGATCCGGTTTTTCGGGTACGGGCTGCTCCGGTTCATCAACTACTTCTTCTGTCGGAGCGCATGAGCTGATCCCCAAAAGTATTACAGAGAAAACAACAGCCAGTAATTTCAGAGAGATTCGTTGCAGCATTACAAGCACATTTCGGATACGAGTGATTTTCAGAATGGTTTAAAATAGGGGATTCGGGGAGATCAAAAAAGCATATCATTGCGAGCTGATTGCGCCCTGTAATGATTTTAATCCCTGCATCTGTTCACTTGAGTTTAACGGTCGGCAAGCAACCTTTTCTAATGCGCCAATAATTTATGAGGAGAGCGGGTTTATCAAAAAGCCAAACATGAAAATCAACTGTTAAGAATATGTCCGAAAATTTTGATCCATAATCCCATTCTACTGCGTTTATGATTGATGGAATTACCGAATTTCAATTCCCCCTATTTTTCTGCTGATCCCTTTAAACACCTTATCCGGGGATTGGTAAACTATTAACCCTAAGGTTCATAATTACTCCTATGAAAATCTTAAAACCAAGTCTGCTTTTCTTACTCTCAGCTTCCCTTGCTTTCACCCTTTGGTCCTGCGATGATGATCCCGCCGGGCCGGACCTTGATGATGAACCTGATCCTCCCTCTTTTGATCAGGTGGAGCTGGAACTAAGCATTTTTGAAGATTCCGACCATTTTTCGAACTCTTCCTTTTCCACGGAAGATGTGATGCCTCATTTTGAAACCAAAGAAGAATACTTCACCGCCTATGAACAGGCAGCCTGGTATGCCTGGTTCGCGCAGTTTTATTTTGAAACTATGGCGCTGTTCCCCCGGGCTTATTTTAATCAGGAACAATGGGGCGAACCCTCTCTTGACGGCAACACCTGGGTTTGGGAATATGCCTGGAGCTATGATGGTGAATCCGTTGCGTTTAAAATTACGGCTGAAGATACCGGTGAAGCCATGTATTGGGAAGCCCGTTATTCCATCTCAACACAGGAGGAGAATATAGATAACGCCCTGCTTATCTCCGCTCAGGATTATCATGACGGCAGTGGTGGTGATTGGCAAATGTATGATCTCATGGAGCAGGATGAGCCAGTCTTCGAGTTCACCTACGAACTGGACGGCGATACCACAACTATGGTAGATTTATCTTTTGATGATGAAGAGGATGGCCGCTATCTGTATGAGCGTGATGATGAAATAAGCACACTCACATTCTGGGATATCAGTGACGGGCAGTCCGTTATTGAATGGAACAACGAAACCGGGGAAGGCTTCATTGAAAGCCCGGATTATCAGAATGGCGAGCGGGTCTGCTGGGATGAGAACTATCAGAATACCGAGTGTTCATAAGCAGATTCCTTCTCCCATATCAATCTAATAAAAACTCCGGCAGGATGTTCTTGCCGGAGTTTTTTTTTGCAAACGGGCGGAATCATCAAAACGCTATAGGGCAACAAGTCTCACTTTGCCGGCATTAAAAATACACCCGGTACAGCAGCTTGACATTACGACCGGGTTCCGGCATAATTTCCCTGATTTGAGACAAATGCTGGCGGTATTCTGTGTTTAAAACATTTTCAATGTTCAAACTTAACGTATGCATCCAGCCGCCGTAATCGAAGTTGTATTGGGCAAAAATATCTCCAACGATATATCCATCGGTGGGCGCCTCAAACTCATCAACCCGGTCCTGTTGCGTTGCAAACCGGGCACGGGCCCCAATACTCATTGAGGTGTACTGATATTCCAGTTCCGCTCTTCCGTTTAACGGAGGCATCATGGGCAGTCCCAGGTCATCAGCCGTGGATAGAAACGGTGCGGGTTCATCTTCATCGATAAATTCACCCCGCACATAGCTGACCATCGCGTTGTGTTTCAGCCAGTCAAAAATGCGATAACTGTAGTTGATTTCAAATCCGTGCATTAGTGCGCGATTGCCGTCGAACTGATAGACATTAAGGGAAGGCCGGCGGTCACTTGGCTCACCGGTATCGGAGGAGTGAATATACCCGTCAACTTGATTCCGGAATACCGACGCCTGAAGTCTGAGTCTGTCATTACGATAATTCAAATATAGCTCCGTTCCCAAACCCGACTCGGTGTCCATTTCCGGGTTGCCGCGTTCGAAACGATAAACCGCCAAATGTGGTCCTTTACTGAATAGTTCATCAATCCCCGGCGCCTGGAATGATCTCATACCGATGAACCCGGCCGATAAATTCGGGTTCACATGGTGTTCGACTTTAACCGATGCTGAGAGTCCGCCAAATTTGCGTTCCCGCACCGGTATCCCTTCGATATCCGTATCTTCGCGGGAAGGTGTAACAATGCGGTAATCATATCGAAGCGCCGACTCCAGGTTCCAGTCTTCAAGCATATTCCAGTTTTGATATGCAAAACCCGCAAAACCATTTTCAACGGAGCCAAACGGAAAGGTGTGCCCGCCGGTGGCATAGTCCCGGTGTTCATACCAGCCCCCGATAATTCCTCTGTCTATAAGGCTGCCTCCCCTGTGATGGAAATCTGCACGAACATTTGTAGTTAACACTCCAAACTCGGAGCCCACTACCGGCCGATCCTGAAAATCATACTCCAGCTCTTTATGATGGTAATACGAATGCGTGGCATTCAGATCTAATCGTCTTGCAAAGTTATCACCGAGCTCAAATCGTGACTTTCCTTCTAAGTAATACCGATACATTTCAATATCCACACCGCTGGGATGTGCCTGTGCGATTCCCTCACCGCCGGGAACTCCATAATTGGTTTCATAATAGTTGCCGGAAAAACCCGTCATCCCCCAGGAAGGGTGCCAGCTGCCGCCGGCAGATGCGTTATATGTTGTGATTCCGGTATTATCGAGCGTACCGGCCGGAGTGCGAACATCAAAAGCGTTGCGCACACTGGCATCCGCCCGATAGGCAAACTCAGAATTTAAAGGACCGTAAGCCCTGAAACCGCCGGATGATCCCCAATTAACAGACTCCCCCTGCGCACTTATGCTGCCGTGATGGTGATTGGGTAAGGTTGCGGGAATCTGTCCCCGGCGCACATTAATTACTCCCCCGAGCGTATTGGATCCGTAGATTAGCGTAGAAGGGCCTCTTACAAGCTCAATCTCTTCAGCCGTCATAGGCTCAATAGCAAGCGCATGATCGGCGGCCGTAGCTGATAAATCCCCGGTACGTCCGCCGTCCTCAAGTATGAGCAGCCGATCTCCTCCGAGCCCCCGCAATACCGGTCTTGCCGGCGCCGGTCCCATTGACCGCTGAGCCAAACCGGGCTCATCTTCCAGAGTTTCGGCGATGGTCTGGCCCAAAGCCTGGCGAAGTCTGCGTCCGGAGATAGAGTGATCCGGCTCAAAATCCAGTTCATCCCGGTGTACTCCATGGGCATGCACTTCAACCATTTCGCCCCGGACTGCAGCTTGTTTCAATTCAACTTCTATTTCTGCGACTTCACCGGCTTCAACTTGAACATCAATGTTTTCTGTTACGTAGCCGATTCTTCGAAACGTGACTGTATGCGTTCCGACCGGTACATTTTCAAAAACAAATACCCCGTCCTCGTGCGTATGAGTATTCATTTCAAGATCCTGAATGAGAATACTCATCCAGCTGATCGGCTCGCCTGTTTCAGCATTTTTAACCACACCCCGGATTTCTCCGGTATCCTGATTTACTGAAGCATTGACCTCTGTGATAGCAATAAAAAGCAGGGATAATGCGATTACGAATTTTACCAAATTGTGCATAGTGAATAATCAGTAAGCTGCCTCTGTGCAAGAGTTTTTCAATATTTCGCAGAGATTAATCAAATCCCTCAAGTTTAACCCGCAATGCCGTGGATTCTATATCCGGATGATCAATGTGCCACAAATTGTACACGACGGAAACCAGTCCGTCACTATTAGCTTTTTTATGAAAGGTCCAGGTGCTTTCTTCCTTATCATACAGAAATTCCAGTGGGGTGCCTTCTCCTTCAAG
>SLQI01000021.1 GCA_007131535.1 Balneolales bacterium
GAACCAAAGTACATTTTTCTGTCCGGCAAGATCCCCGGTATTGGTAATATCAACAGTTGCCACAATGTTCTCGTTTTGGTCTATTGATTCGGAACTGATGGAAAGATTTGAATACTCAAACTCAGTATAGCTCAGCCCGTCTCCGAATTCCCATTGCGCCGAAACTCTGTTGGTTGGCTTATGATCGTACGTAGTAAAATGAGAAGGTTCTGAGGGATAGGTAAAAGCAAGACGCCCGCTCGGGTTAAAATTCCCGGAGATGATATCGGCAATAGCTTCACCGCCTTTATAACCGGGAAGCCCGGCAAAGAGAATAGCATCACTTGCAAGTGCCGCTTCCGGCAGCAGACGTGGTCGTCCTCCGACGTAAACCAGAATCGAAGGAACATCAACCGAAGCAACGGCATCCGCCATTTTGATCTGATCCTCATCCAGATTCATATCGGTTATATCGCCGATAAACTCAGTATAGGGTTCTTCTCCCAATGCCAGGATGATGTAGTCGGCATTGTCAGCTGCTTCCTGAAACTCCTGATAGGAGCTGCTTTGCGCATTTCCAATGGAATCTATCAATGTAACTTCTGCATCCGGGTAAGCTTCGGCGATTCCGCTGTAAACGGTGTGAATATCATCCGGATACATTTGTTCCGGACCGCCCTGCCATTCGAGGGTCCATCCGCCGCTGAGATCTCTTTTTGAGTCAGCGCGGGGGCCCACCACCAGTATATTTTCAGCTTCCTGCGGTGATATCGGCAGAACGTCATCATGATTTTCAAGCAGAACTATAGATTCTCTTGCCGATTGGAGGGCTTCAGCTTTATGGTCTTCATGGCCCACCAGATCAAAAAACTCCGTGGTGGGATAGCGGTTTTCAAAAAGCCCCAGCTCGAATTTCAACCGAAGAACGCGTTCTACCGATTCATCAATACGTTCCTCGCTGATCCGGCCTTCATCAACCAATTCTTTCATGTGATAGAAGAAGTCGAAGGATTGCGGGGTCATACTTACATCAACACCGGCTTTAATAGCCATATATGTGGCTTCTTTTTCATTTTCGGCGGCATGATGATAATGTTCCTGCTGATAGCCGATTTCATCAAGAGTGGTGAGTTTAATGATATCAGCCCAGTCGGTCAGGATAACCCCTTCAAAGCCCATCTCATCCCGGAGGAGATCCGTCAATAAAGGTTTGGATGCATGCACCGGAACCCCATTGAGCTCACCACTGTTGATCATTACGGTTTTGATGCCTTCATCTATTACAGCCTGGAAGGGCGGACGGTGAACCTCCTGAAGGTTTTGATCAGATATATCAACAGGAGAACGGTCCCACCCGGAATAGGGCGTGGAATATCCGATAAAATGTTTGGCCGTTGCCGCCATTCTATAAGGCGCTACTGAAGACTCTTCCTGTAAACCGGCTGTGTAGGCTCTTCCGAGCTCAGAAGCCAGATAGGGATCTTCCCCGAACGTTTCATAAAACCGGGCCCAGCGTGGCTCTCTGCCAATATCCTGGACCGGGGCAAAGTTCCAGTTATGACCCAAATGGGCAGATTCTATTACCGTTATAGCACCCATCGTATGCGCCATTTCCTTGTTAAAGCTGTTGGCAAGGTTAATGTTATGCGGGAAGATCGTGCTTTCGAGCAAATAGCTGGCCCCGTGCATGTGATCAATGCCATAAATGATGGGGATTCCGAGACGGGTTTCCTCATAGGCAATTTGCTGCAGTTCGTAGATGAAGTCGTACCAGGCCTGCGGAGTATCGGCAAATCCGTTCAAAAATGATCCGATGTGGTAATCAGACATCACCTCACGTGCTTTCGCAGGATCCAGCTCAACGGCGTGTTCCCCGTCGGTGTTAATCTGTGAAATATCAATCTGCATCATCTGCCCGATTTTCTCTTCGATCGTCATTTGCTCCATTAGAGCGGCGACACGCTCATCAACAGACAGATCAGGATTCATATAGTCGAGCTGTTCTGTTTGATCGTTGCCTTCTAAGGTGGTGCACGATAAGATCGTAAGGGTAAACAGAACGAAGAAGGGCATCGCAAAAACCCTAAATAAATTTGTTTTAAAATCTGCCATAAGTTCCTCGGTGTTAATGTTTCATAAATGAAGTTTTGAATTGGTGGCTCCCGACGGAGGCTTTAAGTGCCTGCCGGTTGACCCTGCGTATAAGCAGCCTGAAAATTGTCTAAAAAGTCTAAGTTTAACCCTCTTCTTGATTTTAAATCAGAGGTATTCGGATGTCGATTAAAGGAGATGAGATTGCGGTAGTAATACCCACTCTGTTTAATGGTTCGGTTATAGGTTTCAAAATCCACGTGAATCAAGCCAAACCGTTTCGTCAATCCGTGATTCCACTCATAGTTATCAAGCAGGCTCCAAACATAGTAGCCTTTAAGCGGAATGTTTTGCTCTATAGCTTTTTTGCATTGCAGGATGTGATCATGAAGATACCGGACGCGGGAATAATCCTCGATTTTCCCATTTTGAATCACATCGTTGAAAGCGGCTCCGTTTTCGGTCACATATAGTGGTGTATTATACTGCTCGTAAGCCCATATCAATGCTTCAAGCAAACCATCCGGATTGATCTCCCAACCCATATCGGTAGTTTCGGTTTGTGGCGGGTGCTCGGTTACATTCAGGAAGTCATGATCATGGTGAGCGATTCGCTTTGAGGTATAGTAGTTGATTCCGATAAAATCCAATTCGGAGCCGAGCTCATTTAGTTCAGAATCGCTCCATTCCGGGTTGTGCTTTCCGAAGACCTGATCGGTAATTTCAGGGATTGAGCCGTTGACCCAGGGATCCAGAAAAAAACGGTTGTGATAGGCATCCATACGTTTACTGGCCGCAACATCAGCGGGGGATGGAGAGGCCGGTATACAAGGAGACAAATTCGAGGCGATACCGATTTCCCTGATTTGATTATAGCTCCGGAGAAGGTCTGCAGTCCGACTGTGACTTAATAAGATGTTTTTGTACGCTGCCGCTGCATACTCCGGAGATTTAATGCCGGGCGCATGTTCCCCCTGGATCATACCCAGATGCATGAAGATCCAGGGCTCATTGAAGGTAATCCATAATGGCACGCGGTCTGCCAGTAAATCAGCAACGGTTTTGCTGTATAGCAAAAACCAATCCGGACTGTTTGGGTTAGCCCACCCGCCGTTTTTTTGCAATTCGAGCGGCAAATCCCAGTGATAAAGGGTAAGCATGGGAGTTATACCATGTTCAAGCAGGTTGTCGACAAGCTGATCATAGAACTGCAATCCCTTTTGATTGACATTGCCGTTGCCGGAAGGAATAACCCGCCCCCATGAAACCGAAAATCTATAAGAATCGAGCTTCAATTCGCTTAGGAGTGAAACATCCCGCTTCCAATAACTGGAGTGTAGGCAGAAGGTTTCGGACTTCGCGTATTCATCCTCTTGCGAACCAACCGTGCTATTTTGAATAAATGAAGACCAGATACTTTTCCCGGATCCGTCATCATGTACATTCCCCTCGATCTGAAAAGCTGAGGTTGCTGCGCCAAAAATAAAATTCTCCGGAAACCTGATATTCATTGGTGAAAACAAATTCGAGTGTTAGTTGCATTCATAGTTCAAGTATAATGCAAATATTTGCAAAAAGAAAATGGATAGTGTGGAATAAATAAAATTTGTAATGTTGATAGTAAAAATAGTTAAGTTTAGTAATAATAATGTATAATACTGCTTATTGATCCGCTAAAATGAGTGGGAAAATATTGCACACTATTATCTTTTTATTTTGTGCAAATCAGGAATTATTCCGATTTTAATACCAGCATATGAAATACAACTTCAAATAGAAGCACACTACCATGTCCAAGCCGGCAGTTATTATTTTGATTATGATGCTAAGTCTTCCTCTCCATCTTTATGGGCAAACCTGGAAAAAGGTTTGGACTGAAGACTTTGAGGGAGAAGTGCTGAATACTGACCATTGGTCCTATCAATATGGGACGGGTGAATCCGAAGGACTTACGGGTTGGGGGAATTATGAACTTCAGTATTATACCGATCGTGAAGAAAACATCTTTGTTGAAGATGGGAAACTGCACATAATTGCCAAAGTCGAGCAATATGAAGGAATGGACTTTACCTCGGCTCGCATCCGTTCAAAAGAAAAAAAAGATTTTAAGTACGGCCGGTTTGAAATACGTGCAAAACTCCCGGAAGGGCAGGGTATATGGCCTGCCATATGGATGATGCCTACCGAATCAGTATATGGTCCCTGGCCGGGGAGTGGTGAAATTGATATAATGGAACTTGTGGGGCACGAGCCGGATGTTGTTCATGGTACGGTGCATTATGGTACCAACCAACCGTATGATCATCAATTCACAGGTGGAAGTTATACATTGGAAGAGGGCAAATTCAGCGATGACTTCCATGTATTTACCATTGAATGGAGTCCCGAACGAATCAGGTGGTTTGTAGATGATGAGTTTTTCTTCATGGTAACCCCTAATCAAATAAGCCCTTATCGATGGCCTTTTGATGAATACTTTCATTTTATTTTGAATGTGGCTGTAGGTGGAACCTGGCCGGGGCATCCTGATGGCAGCACTGAGTTTCCTCAATCTATGATCGTGGATTACATCCATGTGTATGAGGATGAAGAATTGGTTTCGTCTGAAGATGAACCGGTTCTGCCGGAATCGGCGCAGCTTCATCAGAATTATCCCAATCCGTTTAATCCCGCTACGCAAATCCGTTTTGAGCTGCCCGGGCAAGAACACGCAATACTGGAGGTTTACAATATGCTCGGGCAAAAAGTAGCTGTACTGGTTGATGAACCGTTACAAGCCGGTATGCATATTGTTGATTTTGACGGCCGGGATTTAAGCAGCGGAACTTATATTTATTCACTACGGACTGAAAGCGGCACGATCACCAGACAAATGTCCCTCGTTAAGTAACTCCTCAAAAATAAATGCCAACTTCCGTGCTCCGCTCGTTCCAGGAGATTTGGTAATGAATGGGGTGGCTGCTTTTATGACCAATCGGATAAACAATAAAACTTCAAACACTCAAACAATAAACGGTACCATGTACCTGAATGCCTAACTAGTGTCTGTTAGAAAACTCATGATGCCATTTGGAAACAACAGGTAATTAAGGTAAATAAGTAGATTAAGAAAAATTGGGCATTTGGCTCCATGAGTTGCTTTAAACCCAATTACCTGAATTCCTGAATTACCTAATATACTGCATCAGGTATTGGCATTTTTTGAGATACTACCTGTTTTCTTACAGGCACTAACTAAATTCTTTTTTTGGTTGGCAGGTAATATGAGTTTTCTTCCAAACACTAATTAAAGATTATGAGAAGCAATATTTGGCTTTTATTCCCGGCTGTAATTCTGATTACCCTTGGTGCCTGCAGAGCGTCGGATGAAGCGGGTAATGAAAAAGTGGTTCCTGTCTCTGTTGAGAAAATTGATGATGAGTATACTATTATCAGAGAGGGTGAGCCGTATTTTATACGTGGCGCGGGCGGTTCAGGGCAGCTTGAAAAACTGGCAGAGGCCGGAGCCAACTCGGTAAGAACCTGGAGTACAACAAATGCTGATGAAATTCTCGATAAAGCCCATGAACTCGGACTGACGGTAATGCTGGGCATCTGGCTGCAGCATGAGCGACACGGGTTTGACTATGATGATGAACAAGCCGTGGCAGAACAGAAGGCAGAAGTAAGGGAAAAAGTGTTGAGATATAAAGACCATCCGGCACTGCTGGCCTGGGGACTTGGCAATGAAGTAGATCTGATGTATGAAAATACGAGGGTTTGGCACGCTGTTGAAGATATTGCACAGATGGTCCGGGAGCTGGATCCGCACCATTTAATTACCACGGTCACTGCCGGAATTGATCAGGAAAAAGCTGATTTAATCAAAAAGAAAGTTCCGGAAATTGACTTCCTGAGCATAAACACTTACGGAGATTTGCCGGATCTCCCGAATAAAATCAGGGAAATCGGGTGGGAAAAACCATACGCTGTTACGGAGTGGGGGCCGACCGGACATTGGGAGTCTCCGCGAACAACGTGGGATGTTCCGGTTGAACAAACAAGTACGGAAAAAGCAGAAGTTTATCGCAGCCGGTATAAAGAAACTATCAAAGGGGACTCAGAAATGTGCCTCGGATCGTATGCATTTCTCTGGGGTCAGAAGCAGGAAACTACACCTACATGGTACGGCATGTTTCTGGAAAACGGATATCCAACTGAAGTGGTAGACGCCATGCAGTATTTATGGACCGGGGAGTGGCCTCAGGAACGTGCACCGTCCATCGTCCGCTTTGAAGTTGAAGGAATGAAAGCAGGGGAGGATATCAGACTGGAAGCAGGACAGCAATATACCGCAATGGTTGAGGGGAAGCATCCACACGATGAATCGTTTGAAATCGAGTGGGAGTTTTTGCCGGAAAGTACCGATATCGGAGCCGGAGGGGATCCGGAAGAAAGGCCGGAAACTATTTACGGGCTCGAAATCGAACATGACAACGGGGAACTGATATTCAAGGCTCCGCAAGAACCCGGGCCGTACCGGCTGTTTACCTATCTCTATACCCGCCAAAACCGCTCGGCTACAGCTAATATCCCGTTTTATGTAATGGAGTAAGGTGGTGTTTTGTGATTTGCGTTCCATCCCAAATCTGAATTCGTTAATCTGCTATCGTTGATCCGTTAAAACCGGTACTGATTTCCGAGGTTAAGCGGAAAAGGGGGCGGCA
>SLQI01000079.1 GCA_007131535.1 Balneolales bacterium
ACTCGAATCCCTGAAGGATGAAGGGTTTGATGAAGGCCATATTACTCCGGTTTTTTTCGGCTCCGCTTTGAACAACTACGGATTGGATCTTTTTCTGCGTTACTTTTCCGGGCTTGCGCCGGAGCCACAGGCCTACCACAACAGCCGCGGTGAGTCGACTTCTGTTGACGACCCTTTCAGTGGTTTTGTATTTAAGATGCAAGCCAACATGAACCCGGACCACCGGGATTGTACGGCATTTGTCCGTGTGGCCTCCGGAAAGTTTGAGCGGGGGATGAAAGTTGTTCTCGATGATACCGGCAAATCCGTAAAAACGGCGACTCCTCACTCCCTGATGGGCGATGAACGCAATCTGCTTGAAGAGGCCTATCCCGGTGATATTGTAGCCCTGTTTAACCCCGGAGACTTCCGTATCGGAAGCACCTTGCGCGAGTCCAAACATAAAGTAAGTTACGATGTGATACCGTTGTTTTCCCCGGAGCATTTCCGAAAAGCTTCTTCCAAAGATCCGATGAAGCGAAAGCAGCTGCGCGAAGGTCTTAAACAGCTTTCCGAGGAAGGGGTAGTCTATGTGTTTGAGATGCCGGGCGGCGTTGGCAATGAGCTGCTTTTGGGCACTGTTGGGGTCCTTCAGTTTGATGTGGTCTTACACCGGATGAAAAGTGAATACAATGTAGAGATGAATCTCACGGGCACCTCGTATATGTCGGCCCGATGGCTGGATAATAACGATCAGCAGGCATTTGACAAACTATCCGGAATGTTTTCGACGCAGGTTACCCGCGATATCGAGGGAAATCCATTAGTGGTATTTGAAAGCCAGTACGCCCTGGATCAAGCTATTGAAAAAATCGGTGAGGATCGCCTGCTCAAGTTCAAGATCTGATAGCTTATTGCAAGATGAGTTTAGCAGCGAATTAACACGATTACACACCGATCTCATGAGTTGACGGAATGTATAACCCGGATTAAAAAAGGAGGACCGATTCCTCAGCCCTCCTTTTATTTTTTCTTGATCGTCGGGTTTAAAAAAGCTTTGGCAAGCTTTTTCAGGGGTAATAAAGACGGTTGATCTTTATTTCATTTCACCATGGTCATGGTTTTAGTTTCTGTGTGGCCGCCGGCGGATAATCTGTAAATATAGACTCCGCTGGAAAGATTGTGACCGGAAAACGGGACGGTATAGTTTCCGGGAGACCGCTGCTCATCCACGAGGCTTGTAATCCGGTTCCCAAGCAGATCATAAATACTCAGTTCTACATGGGCTTCTTCGGAAAGGTTAAACCGAATGGAAGTTTCCGGATTAAATGGATTCGGGTAATTACCTATCAATTCCGTTCGCTGAGGGAGCTCCGAATTTGAGCCGGTATCCAAAACCCTCGTCTTTTCGTTTGCAAGCTGTGTCTGGCCTCCTTCTGTATCGGAAACCGAGACCGGGTAAACCACCAGCTCAGGGGCGCTGCTCCAGCTTCTGTCAGCTCGGATGGTAATTTCAAATAACTGATCCTCATTCAAACTCAGCACTTCACTTGCCGCGATAGCTGCTGCAGCGGTTGCCCCGTTCACATAATTAAATTTCAATACTTCATCAGATCGATAGGAGTCGGCCCACACCCCCGGATTAATGCTTTTGATGGTAAATGCTTCTTCATCAACACCGGAAACTCTTGCGCGTACCGAAGCTCCTGTAACCAAACCGTCAATATCCGAAGAAATGGTAATGCGGTGAGTTTCACCCTCTCGCAGTGCCGGAAGGCGATAGCCGCCGTTTTCCTGTTGGTTTTGATTTCCGGTTGTGGCCAGCTGTCTCATGGGGCCATCTCCCTGAGAATGTGACTTCCCGAAATTAAAGACTATGGCTCTCAAATCTTCATAATCAACCACGCCGTCGCCATCAGTATCGGCGAAAGTTGCGCTGGTATCTTCCCAGGGTTCAGCTTCGGCTGCTTCCCAGCTGATGCCCTGTTCACTTTCACTTCGGGGCACTCCGGATTTGCCAAGGTGCTGTGCAAGTGCCAGCGCGTCGCGCTCGTCCACTACGCCGTCATTATTTACATCACCTGGCCAGACAACGAAGGCACTTTGCAGTGTAAACGGGACTGTTCCGGGATAATCTACCGGAAGTGTTTTATTGTCAGGTGACTCCGCTTTCAAATCATGAACTCCGAGTTCACTTTCTGTATCGTAGTTTGGCTCAATGGTTGAGAATACAACCGTCATCAATTCCCCGTCCATATTGGCGGCTGTACCCGATGTTTTTCCTATAGAGATACCGGTGCCTGATTCCGTATCGCCGGAAATGAACAAGGGGTTGGAGCCCATAACTTCTCCCGGTGTCATTCGCTCAAAGGTCAGAAGGTCGTCATCGTACGAAAGCTCAAAGCTCATATAATATAAATCCGACACATCCCGGAGCTCCACGGTCACATAAAGTGAGTCACCGTCTGTTTCCGTGTCAAACTCAGTAATTATCGGATTGGCGGGTGAACCGATCCCTCCATACTGTGCCACAAAAATATCTGAACTGTTTTGTGAGGTCAGTTGATGCCGGCCTGCTTCAAACTCACCGTAAAACCGGCCGAATACATAAAAACTTTCATTCGCACCGAGTGTGATTCCTTCAGTATAATCACTGCGGTCCCCACCGATTTTTTCTATTGATTGAGGATTGCCCTCATAATCAATCTTACCCATCAACCCTTGATAGTCGGTTTCACCTCTTTCCAGGGACAGCCCTTCGAGATCGAATTCCATATAGAAATGTCCGGCAATTACGATATCGTTTTCACGTGCCAGGATTCCCCGGCCATAACTCCAGAACTCACTCTTGCCCTGCCGGATCCATCCATAATCTCCATTGGCCTCGAACAGCGCCACATACAAATCATCACGATTTTTACTTTCGATCTGCTGATCACCGAATTCCAGGTCGTTATTAAAATGCCCGATCATAGCTACCCGTCCATCCGGTGCGATATCAATATCATTAATTGAGTCGCTTCCATAGCCTTCCATGTGGCGGCTCCATTCCAGATCCCCGTTTAAATCAAACCGGGCAAGGGCGAGATCATGATTCCCACGTGAAGCGTGAGTGGTACCGGAAATCGTCACATCAGCCTGAAACTCTATACCAAAGTAGAGGGCGTCGCCACGGGTGGCAACGGTCGTGGCCCGTACCCCACCCCGGCTGCTAAAACGCTCTGCCCATTGTACTTGTCCCTCAGGGTTGATCAATGCGCCAAAGCCATCGTTTTCACGGTCTACCTGCAGGGTTTGATCCGAAAAATTTAATTCTTCCGAAAACCTCCCGGCGACGGCAATATCACCTTCGCCGGTCAGTGTCAGGTCGTAAACAAAATCCCGGCCTTCACTCAACAGATGCTTAAACCATTGGATTTCACCCTCCGGGCTGAGTTTTGCCAGATAAGCATCTCGCTGACCGGCAGCTGTATACTGTTCACCGCCAAAATCGGCTATTGTGCTGAATGCACCGCCTATGTAAATATTATTCTGCTCATCGAGCTCCACAGCGTAGCCGTAATCGTAGCCGGATCCACCGAATTTCTTAATCCACAGAAGATTGCCATCCGCGTCATGCCGGGCAAGAACAATCGAGGTATTGCCGTAACTCTCCAGCTGCTCCGATTCGATATTAAGCGTTTCCGTAAATGTGCCAACAGTAACCGTATTACCCTGATCGTCAACCGCTACATCGTAAGCAGTGACCATACCATTGCCGCCGATTTGAAAGGCCAGATTCCATTGCTTATCTGCTGCCTCAACTTGACCAAGCTGCGTCAAACTTAATAATATCTTGATTGAAATTGTTAGGATTATAGTTTTCATAACCCGACTCCATAAATTTATACCCTATTACTCCGTGACTGTCCCCGTTTTTTAAAATACTTTTGCGTGGGTCAGAGTGAATTATTTGATCTAAAGGTAGGCTTTGTCTGAGGGGCGGGGTATAGGACGAAACCTCAAATTAGAGGTAAAATTGATGAAGCGGTTTGTCCGAATTCGTCCTACAAAGTTACTTATGGCAGCAAATCATTTTTAATGACGTAGTGGGTCAGCTGGGCATTATTGTCAAAATTCATTTTCTCCAGGATACGCGTGCGATACGTGCTTACTGTTTTCACACTTAAATTCAACTCTTTGGCAACCTGAGATGCCGACTTTCCTGAGGCGATGGCACACATAACCTGATACTCTCGATCAGACAAAATATCATGGGGGTTCTCCCTGGTTTCCGTACCGATTGAAAAAGCAAGCTGTTCGGCAAGCTCCGGAGTGATAAACCGGCCGCCGTTGACAACTTTCCGAATTGCCTCTATCAGATTCTCAGGCGCCGCCTCTTTAGTGAGATAACCTGCCGCGCCCGCTTTTAAAGTACGGGTGGCGTATTGGTTTTCCGGATACATGCTCAGCACCAATACCGGGGTTTCGGGCCGGATACTTCTCAACTGCTTGAGGGCATCAAGGCCACTGATTTCAGGCATGTTCAGATCCAATAAAATGACGTCATACTCTTGCTTATCAATGAGCTTTAAAACTTCCGCTCCATTGGAAGCTTCATCGATAACTTTCATGCCGGGGTCATCATTGATAATTTTACTGATGCCGGCCCGGACGATAGCATGATCATCAGCAACTAATACATTTATCATAATCACCTGTTAATGATGTGACAAATCCGGAATAGCTACATCAATACGAGTACCCTTTCCCGGGGAGGAACTTACGGAAAAATTTCCATTCCACCTCCGGGCTCGTTCTCTCATGCCTACAATTCCTAATGAACTGGCTGATTGCAAAGCATCTTTTTCAAATCCGTTTCCATTATCGGCAATAGATACAATTACTTCCCGGTCAGTCTGCTGCAACTTAATCCTGGCAGTGGAAGCATCCGCATGTTTGGTTACATTGTGTAAACTTTCCTGGACAATACGGAATATGTCAACGGCCATTTCATGTTCCAAGGAGAATTCTTCAGGTTCATAGCTGAGTTCAATATCCAGTTCATCACGAGCTCTACTCTGGTTGACCTGCCATTGAACGGCGGCGATTAGGCCTACATCATCGAGTATCCTGGGGCGCAGTTCGGTAGCGATGCGGCGTACGGACTGAATCGTTTCATCCACCAGTTCCGAGGCATTGTTTAAAGTTTGAAGCTCCTCTTCTTCGCACTTCTTTTTAACATTTTGAATATCCATGCGAATGCGGGCAAGATTTTGGGCTATTTCATCATGGATCTCTCGTGAAATATTGCCTCGTTCTTTTTCCTGAACGGATCTCAAGTGATCGCTCAAATGCTGCAGTTCGGTTTTATAGGCATTCAGGTCGTCGCGGGCTCTGACCAGATCCTGCTCGTACTGTTTGCGTTGAGTAATATCATGGAAAAACAGTACCCATCCAACGAGATTTCGGCGGGTAATAATCGGGATCACTGTCAGGTCTACGGGAATATCAGTTGGATCGTTTACGTTGATGTAGTGCTCATCTCGTCTGTATAACGCAGAGTCTGCTGCACCTTCCAGAATTTGACCTGAAATATCTGCTGCATGTTTATCCTTTATCGACATCAACTCACCCAACTTTCGACCAAACACGTCTTTTCTATCCCGTTGAAGTACCTCCAGCCCGGCAGGGTTAACATAATCAATGATGCCATCCGTATCGGTTGTAATAACCATATCCGCGATGCCGTATATCGTCTCCTGAAACCATGCCCTGGAAATGGCAAGCTCCTGCTCGAGATGATGTTGTTTTAAAGCCACCTGAATCGATACATCCAGCTGTCGCGAGTCTACCGGTTTCAAGATATATCCGTAATGACCGGATACAGCAGCCCGATCCAAAGTTTGGCGGTCAGAATGAGCAGTCAGGAAAATGATGGGGACATCAAATTGTCGAGTGATTTTTTTAGCCGCTTCAATGCCGTCCATATCTCCCTGCAGCTGGATATCCATCAGGACCAAATCCGGGGAAAGATCATATACACGGGCAACTGCCATTTCGCCGGTTGCAATAACTTCCAGTACCGGTATATCCAGCTTTTTCAGCCGATGCTCAAGCAGGAATGCAGAGTCCGGGTCATCTTCAACAATCAGTACCCCATTAGTTAATTTAGCACTATACGACATTTTCTTTTATCTGTTTAAAATCGCTATGATTTTATATATCATACTTATATGTTGAAAATTTCAAATATTTTGCCTAATAATGTATGGCTTTTAGAGCGTCTTTGTTTAATGGCTCATTATCGTAAACCTGATTGTTATGATTCGGAAACTATAAGGAATTATACACCCAGGTTTTTTCGGATATGGACTTATAAATTTTGGAAGTCCAGACTTTAAATATGCAATAAAATAATCAGATCTCATGAAACGACTAATGGTTTTTGCCGGGGCAATGAGTGTGTTGTTTACATCTTGCGCACCTCAAGAGACCGATTTATCCGATTATGAATGGGTGGACCTGACTCACCCGTTTAACGAAGAGACTCTGCATTGGCCTACGGCCGAGCCTTTCCGGTTTGATACGGTATTTGCCGGGCACACCGACGATTTCTATTATGAATCGCACCGTATCAGCACCGAGGAACATGTAGGCACCCACCTGGATGCCCCGATCCATTTCTATGAGGATCGTAACCGTACTCATGAAATCCCGTTGGAACAATTGATAGGACCGGCTGTAGTGGTCGACGTACAGGAACAACTTATGGATAATCGGGATTACCGATTCAAAATTGAAGATATTGAATACT
>SLQI01000147.1 GCA_007131535.1 Balneolales bacterium
ACCGATCCGGCTACCGGAGAATCGGTACACACCTTCAACATCCTGCACATGATGCAGCCCGAATATTTTGTTGAAGGCTCTATCCTGGCTGGTATGGATACAACCTGGCGCTATGTGGCTTGGCTGGCCCTGTTTATCAACTTTGCGATCAAAGTGCCGCTGTTCCCGTTCCACACCTGGCTTCCGGATGCCCACGTGCAAGCGCCGACGCCCATCAGTGTAATTCTGGCCGGTGTTCTGCTGAAGCTCGGTACCTACGGGTTGCTCCGCATTAGCTTCCCGATCTTCCCAGATGCCACCGTCTATTTCATGTACCTGATGGCAGTACTCGGTGCGATCAGCATTATTTACGGTGCGCTTTGCGCGATGGCTCAAAAAGACTTCAAGTCGCTCATCGCCTATTCCTCAATATCTCACATGGGAATCGTGGTGCTCGGAATCGCCGCGCTGAATACGCAAGGTATGGTCGGCGGTGTGCTGCAGATGTTTAATCACGGCGTGATTACTGCCGTACTCTTCCTTATGGTCGGGGTGATCTACGATCGAACCGGCAAACGCGGATTGTATGACTTCGGCGGACTTGCCAACCAGATGCCGCGCTATACCGGAATAGCGGCAGTAGGTCTGTTTGCCGCCCTCGGTCTGCCGGGCCTCAACGGGTTTGTGAGCGAGCTGTTTTCCTTCCTCGGAGCCTTCGACTCGTTCCGGTGGATCGCGATTATTTCCGTATTCGGCATCATCATCACCGCAGGCTACATCTTATGGTCGATCCAGCGAGTATTTCTGGGTACGCTCCAGGAGCAGCACTCAACTCTGCCGGATCTCACCCGGCGCGAGATGGTAAGCTTCGTCCCGCTGATTGTAATCATCATTTTCCTGGGTGTCTACCCGGCACCGGCCATTGAGCTGATGAATGCATCGCTGAGCTACCTGGTAGAGGTAGTCAATGGAGTTAACTGACTAATGGCATGACAACGCAAACTCAAGAACAGGAACCCTGTTTATGGTTGAACATATAATTAACAGCATAAGCCATTTATATCCCGAAATTGCCATTACTCTTACGTTATGCGTGGCATTAATCGCGGATCTTGTTCTGAAAAAGGAAAGCCATGCCATTGGCTGGATCGTCCTCGGTGGACTGGTGATCACCGGAGTACTGGTAGTTGCCCAGACCGGTCGCGAACTCTCCATTTTCAGCGACATGCTAGCGGTAGATCCGTTCGCCGTCTTTTTCAAAATAATGCTGCTGATAGCCAGTGTGCTCGTGGTGCTGTTTTCGATGCAGTCCCGCGAACTCATCGATTATGTGGACCGCATCGGCGAATACTATATGCTGATTCTCGGCATGATCCTCGGCATGTTTCTCATGGTCGGGGCCACCAACGTGTTGCTGATGTATCTGGCTTTCGAGCTCACCAGTATTTGTTCGTATGTGCTGGCCGGATTTACCCGCCGATCGCTGAAATCCGCAGAAGCCTCCATGAAGTATATCGTCTACGGGGCGGTATCCTCAGGGATTATGTTGTATGGGATTTCGCTTTTAGTAGGGATCACCGGCGCTGTAAGCATTTATGGCATCAACGAAGCATTGGCCGCCGGCGTGGAACAGCCGCTCGTACTTTTGGTTGCGGGTCTGATGATTCTGGTCGGTCTTGGCTTTAAGATCGCCATCGTACCGTTTCATTTCTGGGCGCCGGATGTGTACGAAGGAGCTCCGATCACCATTACCGCTTATCTGGCAGTGGCCTCCAAAATCGCCGCATTTGCGATGACGGTCCGGTTTTTCAAAGTGGCCTTTCTGGATAACGGCGTGGATATAGCAGGAGCCTTGCCACTGGTGGATGCCTTTAACTGGAGCGTTATTCTGGCCGTGATGGCAGCTCTGGCTATGATCGTAGGTAATCTGGTCGCGCTTTGGCAACAGAATATCAAACGCCTGCTGGCTTATTCCAGCATCGCCCACGCCGGTTACATTCTGATGGGGCTGGTTGTGCTGACCGATGAAGGGGTATCGGCAATTATGATTTACGTCTTCATCTATCTGTTTATGAATATGGGAGCATTTTATGTGGCCATGCTGGTTTCCAACAAACTCGGCACCGAGCAGATTGACGACTATAAAGGTTTGGGACGACGAGCTCCGCTGGAAAGTGTGGCTATGACCGTCTTTTTGGTTGCACTCACCGGACTTCCGCCCACAGCCGGTTTTATTGCCAAGCTGTTCATATTCGGCGCGGCTATTAATGCGGGATGGCTCTTGCTGGTGTTGATTGCCGGTATCATGACCATCGTTTCGCTGTTCTATTACATGCGGGTGGTTCGGAACATGTTTCTGTTTGAGCCACAGGAAGAAGCCGGCTTACTGAACTTCGGGCTCAGTTCCAAAATCATCCTGATGGTAATGTTAGTACCAACGCTGATTTTCGGAGTGTACTTCACACCGGTACTTGAGTTCGCCCGAAACTCAATTCAGATCTTTGGTTTGTAAATTATGAATCAGGATAACACACAAAATAAGGAGGTTACGTCTCGGAGCTTGCAATTCGGGAACCGAAGGTTTAACCGAAGTAATCAACCGGACTCAAAATGTCCGTTGTGGGAGGATGATTCCATTGCAACAAGCTTATTAGCTGAACTTTAGGGCATCCTCAGCCGGGTTTTAAGTAATGTCTTGAAAGAAAACAGCCAGGATCCATCATGAATGAACAAAAAGCAAACCAACTATTCGAATCGGCTGAAACCGAGCTTGAAAAAGCCGGAGAGGAGCTCAGCAGACCATCACATGATGTGGTGACCTATGCGGTATGTGCGCCGACGAGGCAGGCACTGCACAACTATTTATCGAGCCTGTATCTGATATATGCTCAGCAGAACAACGGTGTTTCCGACGAATCGCTGACGGTTGATGATTTAGTTAAACACTGTAAGAAGTTTGATCCGAAAATAAAAAAACTGGATTTCTCACCGCTGTACTGCAGCGGCAAAGACATTTTTGATGAGAACGAGATTCTGTTTTGCAATGATATTGATAAAGTAAATGAATGCATTAAGCTGACCCGTGAGGTAAGAGAAATAGTTAAAGAAAGATTGAGTTCCTGAACCGATGTTCTTTGACATCCTGATTTTTCGATTTTTAGATATCTATATCATAAATTGGCACTGAATTGGTTTTAAAAACCGTTAAACTCCTTATTTTGTAATCTTCGGGAAGATCGCGACGCGACTAAAGCCTCCTCGAAGGTTATTATGTCGTCAAACTTAACCTAAACCATTTTCAACTCAATGTTTTCAACTTCTTGCCATTATGGGTTACAGGCTGTGCTATTTATAGCGCTTAAATACGATAAGGGTAAAAATGTAGAGCTAACTGAAATCGCAAAAAAACAGGATATACCTAAGCACTTTCTGAGCAAGATCCTGCAGATTTTGGTAAAGCAGAAACTGCTCAGATCGATGAAGGGGCCGACCGGCGGATTCAGTTTAACCCGTCCACCGGACGAAATCCGGTTGATTGAGGTAGTTGAGGCCGTAGACGGGCTGGATATTTTTACCCAATGCGGTATCGGTTTTAAACAGTGTTCGGATGAAAATCCCTGCCCGATCCACCACGACTACAAGAAAGTCCGCGACCGGGTAAGAGGACTGTTTGAAACCAAAACCTTTGCCGATTTGATCCAGGACGTTAAAGATGGCAACAGCATCATTGCGCTGGATACATCGGTTGAATTAGAGTGAGATTTACGATAGGATTACAATCCGGCAAGTTCGGGTTGTAACGCTTACGCAAAAGCTGTGCAGGCCGGTTTTGTACGCCCCCGGCTTGCGCAGCTGAATTTTGGTTCCCGGATTGTTTATGGCGGGAATAATTGTTACATTAATTAGAGTTTTTTATCTAAAAATCCTATATAGGATCGCAAACAAACTATAAGTCCTTATGAATATTGGAATAGCCGAAGAAAAAAGAAAAGCGATCACCGACAAATTACAGCAGCTGCTGGCCGATGAGTTCGTCCTTTATACCAAAACCCGGAATTATCATTGGAATCTGGTGGCCGCCAACTTTACGGAGTTACATAGCTTTTATGAAAAGCAATATGATGAACTTGCCGATATTGTGGATGAAGTGGCCGAACGCATCCGGATGTACGGGTTTATCAGCAGCGGAAGGTTACATGATTTTCAGAAACTAACCCAGCTTCCCGAGCAGGATTATACTACGGATGCCCGGGAACAGCTCACTAACCTGATCAATGATCATGAGGCCATAATCCGGTATCTGCACGAATGCATCGAGGAGTTTGAAGAAAAGCACGGTGATGCCGGAGCCGCAGATTTTGTAACCGGCCTTGCTGAACAGCATCTGAAAATGAACTGGATGCTTCGCTCACATGTGGAGTGATTTTTTTTGAATCTATTTCAGACCGGTATATCTAAAAATATGAGGTCTGCTTTAAATGTAAAAAAAACAAGGAGAGGTGGGTTGCGGACAACGCAACCTGCCGGAATCCGGCCCGGAGAGACTCTAAGTGAGCAGTCCGGTAACTAAAAATCAATTGCAGTTTAATACGCTAAGCTCATGTTTTCGAAGTCGTGCCATTACGGGCTACAAGCCATGTTGTATATCGGACTTCAGTATCACAAGGATACCAATGTGGAATTGAATGAGATAGCAGTTCAGCAGGATATTCCCAAGCATTTCCTCAGCAAGATATTGCAGCTACTGGTGAAACATAAGTTGCTGTGTTCAATGAAAGGGCCTACCGGGGGGTTCAGGCTGCCCTGCCCGCCGGAAGAGATCCGGCTCATTGAAATCGTCGATGCCATCGACGGTCTCGATATTTTTGAGCAGTGCGGTATCGGTCTGAAACGCTGCACTGATGAAGACCCCTGCCCGATTCATCATGAGTATAAGCGCATCCGGGAGCGGGTCCGGGAGGTATTTGAATCCAGAACCTTAGTTGACCTTACCGAAGAAGTTAGTAACGGGGGGAATATCATCAACCTGGAAAACCCGGATAAATCGACATGACATCATCGCAGAATTTGATTTTAAATAAAAAGACTGAACGTATTGGAGGATAGTCTATGACAACCAAGAACAAGGTGACCCTGGACGCCAATGAGGCCACCGCTTACGTCGCTCATCACGTAAATGAAGTGATAGCGATTTATCCTATTACTCCGGCTTCACCTATGGGCGAATGGTCCGATACATGGTCCATGAAAGGACAGAAAAATATTTGGGATACCGTACCGGAAGTAGTTGAACTTCAAAGCGAAGGTGGTGCTGCAGGCGCTTTGCACGGAGCCTTGCAAACCGGGGCTCTGGCAACAACATTTACCGCCTCACAAGGCTTGCTGCTCAAAATGCCGAATTTGTACAAGATTGCCGGTGAACTTACACCGACGGTCGTTCACGTTTCTGCGCGTACTGTAGCCAGTCATGCCCTGTCCATTTTCGGGGATCACAGCGATGTGATGGCCATGCGGACTACCGGTATGGGTATGCTCTGCTCCAACAGTGTGCAGGAAGCCATGGATATGGCGCTCATCGCTCACTCAGCTACGCTCGAATCCCGGATCCCATTCATTCACTTTTTTGACGGGTTTCGCACCTCTCATGAAATCCAAAAAATTGATCAGGTTACTCCCGAAACCATGCGGGCGATGATTAACGAAAAGAGGGTTTCCGAGCATCGGAAGCGGGCTTTGACTCCGGATAATCCGGTCATACGCGGAACGGCTCAAAACCCGGATGTCTTTTTCCAGGCCAGGGAAAGCTCCAACAGTTATTATCAGAAATGTCCGGCGATCGTTCAGCAGACGATGGACCAGTTCGGAAACCTGACCGGCCGCTACTACAAATTATTCGATTATTACGGTGTGGATGATCCGGACCGGATAATCATTCTGATGGGCTCCGGCGCCGAAACCGTTCATGAAACCGTGGAGCGTCTTACAGCCAACGGAGAGAAAATCGGGGTGATCAAAGTACGACTCTACCGTCCGTTCGATATGGAGTCCCTGATACGGGCGATACCGGAGTCGGTACACAGTATCGCCGTGCTGGATCGCACCAAAGAGCCGGGCAGTTCCGGGGAACCGCTTTATATGGATGTGCTTTCAGCGCTTCACGAAAACCGCATCACCGGATGGAAATCATTTAATGATGAGCCCAGGGTGATTAACGGTCGTTACGGTTTATCATCCAAAGAGTTTACACCGGCGATGGTGCAGCGGGTGTACGAGGAGCTGAAGGAAGTGAAACTGAAGAATCACTTTGTCATCGGAATAAAAGATGATGTGGGTAATTCCAGTCTGGATTACGACCCCTCAACCTGGCAGGCCGAAGATGAAGTACATCAGGCAATGTTCTACGGTTTGGGTTCCGATGGTACGGTGAGCGCCAATCAGAATTCAATCAAAATTATCGGGGAGAATACCGACTATTACGCTCAGGGCTATTTCGTTTATGACTCGAAGAAGGCCGGAGCAACGACGACCTCCCACCTGCGTTTCGGCCCCAACCCGATACGCTCCGCTTATCTGATTGATAAAGCCGATTTCGTGGCCTGTCATCAATTTACTTTTCTGGAAAAGTTCAACATGCTCAAGCACGCCCGCCAGGGGGCAACGTTTCTGTTGAATGCTCCCTATTCGGCGGATGAGGTTTGGAATCACATTCCGCGAGAAGTACAGCAGCAGATCATCGACAAAGAGATCAAACTGTACAGCATCGATGCCTATAAAGT
>SLQI01000169.1 GCA_007131535.1 Balneolales bacterium
TCGCATAGCTGCTGATCCGGATCTCACAACCTGAGATTGCCCGATAAATCGGCTTGATAGCTTTGTAAAACCGGACTTTTCGGGGCGGGCTCGATATTTTTATCAAGCAGTGGGATGAGATTGGATTTGATTGGAATTACGGTGTATTAATCCACAGTTCTCACAATGTGAATATGCTATAAACTGTCAACCTATTGAATGGCAATACTTTATTTTTGGCTAACTTACCTTTGTGAGTACCGGGCGAAGCGATTCTCACGAAGTGCAATACGGGCCTGGCAAAATGGCTGACAGGCCTTATCCCTTTATCCCTGAGCCGTTTAGTTCACTCAGGTACTGTTGTAGAAGGATGTATTCTTCGCTTTCATCACCATAAAAATCCAGGAATTCATCTTGTATCTCAGCCATCAGGGATGAGGCTTCTACGGTTTTATCCTGGTAAAAATAAGAGCGTGCCAGGGCGAAGCGGATTTCCAGTTGACGGGCAACTCTGGGTTCCGGAAAAATTTCAAAAAGTTCGTTCGCGACTTCCAGCAGCTCCTCGGCTTCACGATAACGGCCTTGTGAAATGTAGAGCTCCCCAAGTGACCGTTTCGGCAATACGCGGCGCGGATGTTGCTGTCCCCTTTCGGATTCCCGGTCAATGAACAAAGACTTCTTGAAATATTCTTCGGCTTCCTCGTGCCGGTCCAGTTCCACTAAAAAGTCTCCCCTTCGCAGATAGGCGGAATGCAGATATCCGTGGTTTGGGGCCACATTCATCAGCATTATTTCAATGGCATCATCAATCAGATCGAGCGCTTCCTCATGGCGTTCCAAATTTGAATACAAACTGCTCAACGTCATCATTACAATGGAGGGAAACAAGTGTTCTTCTCCGTAAATGTGCAAATAGCCTTCGAGACTTTTCTCATTATAATAGAGCGCTTCCTCAAATCTTCCGGCACGGCTTAACAGACCTGCGTAACTGTTATAGTGATGTACCGTTGAATTGTGAAATTCCGGTAACAGCCGTTGCTGCCTCTCAAGAACATCATCATATATTTTAAACGCTTCATCATAATCACCCATCATACCCATCATAAAAGCCAGGTCTCCCCGGGCTTCGATCAAAGGCATATCATCCGGTTCTTTGATTTCAGAAAGTATATCGACCGTTCTTTGGAAATATTCGCGGGCTTTGGGGTTATTATGCTGCTGCCCGTAATACAGGCCAATGTTATAGTACGTTTCGGCAACATCTGCATGCCATTCACCCAGCGCAGCCACCTGCAGATCAAGTACTTCCCGGAACTGATCATAGGCATCTGTTTCGCCGGGTATATACCTGTGATTAATATCTGCGCGGTGGAACATGCTTTTAGCAATATCCGGATGACCCGGCTCAAGCACCTCACGCCGTACATCAAGAGATGTCTGATAGGCATCCAAGGCTTCTTCATAGTTTCCGAAGGCTTCCCATGCTCGTCCCATTTCAAGAATGAACGCGGCATACATTACAGGATCCTCTTCCCTTAAGGGTTCGGCTGATTCCATGCCCTGAATCAGAACCTGGCTGGCGGTAAACTCTTCACCCGAAGTGGCGGCCGGGTTAGCAGCTTCAAAAATGCTGGTCATGAAACCGGCAACCCGTTCTGCTCGCTGCGCCTGCTGCCGTGCATAGTCGCGTTCAGATTCCAATTGGCTGATATGATACCACACCCCCCCGACTGCCAGAAACAGAAGCAGAGCCAACATCACATGCGGCAGCGCATTCCGTTGAATAAATTTGCCGGCTCTGTAAGTGAATGTAGCCGGCCTTGCTGCAACCGGTTGCCCGTCAAGATAATGCTGCAGGTCTTCCTGAAGCGCCAGGGTGGATTTATATCGGCGGGAGGGCTCGCGCGCCAGTGCCTTCAGGATGATATTATCGAGATCACCCGCCAGACTCCTGATCAGCTTTTCCCGAGATTGATACGTTACTTTTAGCTGCGTATCGGAAGCATTTTTCAGCCTGGTGCTTGGCTTTTCTATAGATCCATCCGAAATTTTTTGTATCAGCTCAGCCGATGAAATGGAATCGGTATCAAAAGGCAGCATCCCGCTGAGCAATTCATATAAAACCATGCCAAGTGAGTAAATATCCGAGGCCGTTGAAATGTCTTCCTCGTTTACCTGCTCCGGTGAGGCATAATGCATGGACAAAAAACCCATTCGGCTGATGGTAAGAGGCTTTTGCGGGCTGTCCTCCATTAATTTGGCAATACCGAAATCAAGCAGCTTGACCGTACCATCCTCGGTTACAAATATGTTGGATGGTTTCAAGTCCCGGTGTACAATTAGGTTCTGATGCGCGAAATGAACAACTTCACACACCTGCAAAAACAACCGGACCCTGTCAGTCAGGTTTAGTTTGTTCTTTTCGCAATAGTCCGGAATCGATGAGCCTTCCACATGCTCCATTATGATATACGGAACCCCATGCTCATCCTGACCGGCATCATACAAGTGGGCAATATTCGGGTGGTTGAGGGAAGCCAGGATATGCTGTTCATTTTTGAATCGCTGAATCAGCATATCATTTTCCATTCCGCTGCGGATGAACTTCAGCGCAACATCCCTTTTGAAGCTGCCATCTACACGTTCCGCCAGATAGACCATCCCCATACCGCCCATGCCAAGCTGTTTCTTCAATCGGTATGGACCAACTTGCCGGTTGATATACTCTTGTTTTTTGGGGTCGGTGTTCAGTTCGTCCGATATGTCCTGAATGAGATGATCCGCAAAGTTGAAGGCATCACTTTCCAGAAAGCCTGCTGAATCATCCATAGCAGAGATAAATTCAGAAACCTCCGCGTACAATTCCGGGTCATTTGCTTTCAGCTCCTCTAACCGTGCCGCGCGCTCACTGTCGCCAAGTTCGAGTAGCTCATCCAGCCATTTGTTGATATTCTTCCAGTTGCTTTTACTCATAATAACTTTGCCAGCTTAATTCATTGCCTCCAAACCAAATGCGTAATCTTTTATGTATCTGTGTCACTTAGAGTTGATTTCTTTAAACAACCAGGTGCGTGCCTTCACCCAGTTTCTTTGCAAGGTACTTCTGGAGACATTCATCATTTGGGCGATATCCTCCATTGATAAGCCGGCGAAGAATCGAAGATCAACCAATTCTGCTAATCCCGGATCCATTTCCCGCAACTCTTCAAGGGCTTCATCAATCTGTATGATTTCTTCAGATTGCCGGAACTGCTTGAGCACATTTTCATCCAACGTCACCCGCTCCGGTCTTCCGCCCCTTTTACGGGATAGTTTTTTACGGGCATGATCAATCAACACCTGCCGCATAGCGCGTGAGGCGGTTCCGAAGAATTGCCTCCTGTCCTGCCAGTCAATATCGTCGATATGCAGCATTTTAAGAAAAGACTCGTGTACCAGGTCGGTACGGCTCATCGTGTGCCCCTCTCGCTCGTTGCGCAGCTCCATGGATGCGATGAACCTGAGATGATCATAAACCAAATCATAAAGCTCCTGATATGCAACGGAATCACCTTTCTTTATCCTGTGGAGTTTTTGGGTGATCGCTCCCAACCCATCCTTTTCTATGGAGTTCATTTCAAATAATAACCTTTGAATAATATCAACTGTGGATAAAAATTCCTGCTATGACACAAAAGCCCCTAAAAAAACGCATGTAGGCATAACACAAAATTCGAATCTTCAATAAAGACGGAGTACAACACATGCGTAAGCTACTAAACACTGTTGTGATATTCACTTTTTATTTCTTTTTAGCCTCAACCGCTCATGTTTTTGGGCAAACTTTGGGAGATTGGGAATGGCATTACCCTTCTCCGTATGGCAACCAATTAACCAGTGTAACATTCCTGAATGACGATTTAGGATGGGCTGGGGGAAGCGGAGGGCTCATCAAGCGCACCACTGATGGAGGTGATTCCTGGGAAATGAGACAGCTCGGTACTTTAAACAGCGTCAGTGCTATAGAGTTCGTCAATGAAAATACCGGTTGGGCTATTGTCAGCTCCGGGGAAATCTACACTACGTCAGACGCCGGCATTACCTGGAACCTCCAGTATACGGTATCGCATGGATCGCTCAATGCTATGCATTTTATAGATGAACAAACCGGCTGGATTGCAGGTGGAAGCGGCAATCTTTACAAAACCGAAAATGGCGGGGACTCCTGGCAGGAGATTGAAATTGATGTGGAAACTTCCGGTTTTGCATCTGTTACTTATAACAGCATAACCTTTGATCAAGCTGGCAACGGACTTCTGGTTGGAAGGATCAGCTCTAATAATAACATTACATTACGTACGAACGACGGCGGAGAAACATGGGAAGATAGCTTCAGCACAACCACCTATCGTGCCGTTCAGTTTGTGGATGATCAAATTGCCTGGAAAGTTGGTGAAGATTCAATAGTAAGAAAAACCACGGATGCCGGTGAAACCTGGTCGAATCATAGCGTAACTGAAAGCACCCGGGACTTATGGTATATGCACTTTGTAGATGAGAGTACAGGTTGGGTTATGAGTAACAGAGGCAACTTATATAAAACCATTGATAGCGGCGAAAACTGGATTGACCAAAGTCTGACGGGAGATTACAATGCAGTTTTCGCACTAAATTCAGATAAGGCCTGGGTCGCCGGCGATCTTGGCGCTTTTAAAGAAACCACTGACGGAGGAAGTACCTGGCAGAGTGACTACCAAACCCTGACAAACCGCAATATTCGATCGGTTCAGCTTACTTCCGATAATTCCGGCTGGCTTCTTACTTCAGACTTTATGCAGTCGGTAGTTTATAATACCGAAGATGGCGGTGATACCTGGAACCAGGTAGAAATATCAGCAGGTGACTTTTTCAGAACCATACATTTTTCGAGTAATGAAAATGGCTGGATTGCCGGTAATAGTGGTACAATTTACGCTACCTCTGATAACGGCAACACCTGGGGTGAACAGAACTCAGATACGGATGAACACCTGGATGTAATTTATGCTGCGGATGACAACCATGTTTGGGCAGCCGGACGAAACGGTGTTATAGTCCACTCTTCAGATAACGGGCAAAATTGGTCGGCACAGGAGTCCTGTACCGATGAAAACCTGCATTCGATTACCTTTGCAAATTCCAGTTTAGGCTGGATTGCCGGTGATGATGGCACAATTTGCAAAACCGAAGATGGCGGTGCTAACTGGACCGGACTAAATACCGGTGTGGGCTGGAATCTTTACGATATCGATCACCTTGATGAAGATATTGCCTGGGCTGTCGGTGCACGCGGCACGGTTCTTAAAACAACTGATGGTGGGGCTAACTGGGAGTTTATAAGCCATCAAAATAACTTTAACACGATGACCAGTCTCCACATGATTGATGAAAATTCGGCATGGGTAACTGATTCTGATGGGCTGCTGAGTTATACTAAAAATGGCGGACATACCTGGGTACGAAGTTTAACAAGGTCGGATTCGCGCTTAAATCACATTCACTTCACAGAATCCGGAACAGGATGGGCAGCAGGCCATGATGGAGCGTTATTAAAATTCAATACGGCCGACCAACCCGGCACGCCTGTTTTGATTGAACCTTCTGCAAGTTCCGGCCCCATTCCGGCAGATGAAGTGGTATTTAGTTGGTTCCCGGTCTTTAATTCAGAATCTTACCAGATTCAGGTAGCCACGGATAATGACTTTTCAAATGTTGTTCTGGATGAAAGTGAAATTGGCACCTCATCATTTAGTCCTCAAAGCGACTTGCCAACCGGAACGCTTTATTGGAGAGTGCGCACCCACTATGATGAATCCAAGTCGGAATGGTCTCCTGCTAACATCTATCATTCCGAAGAAGGTGATGCCACTTCCATCGCCGGCTATGAGAGTGATTTGTTACCGGGTGAAATTCGGTTAAAGCCCAATTATCCGAACCCGTTCAACCCGACGACTAATATTCGGTTTGAATTAGGGCATGGTACAGAGATAGCTCTTCAGGTTTATGATGTTACAGGAAGGCTGGTTGCTGTGTTAGCTGATGGATATCATGAACGCGGGGTACACGAGGCAACCTTTGATGGCAGTCGATTAGCCAGTGGAACGTATTTATATCGGCTTCAAGCGAGCGGCCAGGTAATTACTCAAAAAATGCTGCTGATTCAATAAATATAGCTTAACCCTGATACTAAGCCTGATCATGCCATTTTTCGGCTGATCAGGCTTTTTTTTTGATTTGAAATCTAAATCTACTGAACTGGTTTTGATCAGAAAAAAACACCTACGGCTACGCATTATTGGGTTCTTTTCAAAATCCCGCCCCTTGCTGCTGTTAGCTGAACCAAGACGCGGTGCTTTTTTTTCGTAACGCAGAATAGATGCGGCACTATGAGCGTTTGGTGTCCGGTGAAAGCCTCGCGCTGGTCGCTGCAAGAAGATACCTTGCAATTCAAATACCGAACTGTTAGCGCATAAATCTGATTGCACTTCAGCGATCAAAAAGTTATCTTACGAGACTTGACTCAAACCGGTAAATCACAAAAACAAAATTTCCGTGAGTACTACTACATTTAAAACATACTCAGCCAAACCTTCTGATATTGAGAAGAAGTGGGTTGTGATAGATGTTGCCGGTAAGCCGCTGGGGCGGGCGAGCAGCAAGATTGCCGCCATCCTCAAAGGCAAGCACAAGCCGGAATATACACCCCACATGGATACCGGTGATAACGTCATCGTCGTCAATGCCGAGAAGGTTCACCTGACCGGTAAAAAAATGACTGATCGACAGCATTATCGCCACACTCAGTATCCCGGTGGAATTATTCTGGAATCACCGGCTGAACGGCTTGAAAAAGACCCTACTTCACTGGTCTACAATGCCGTAAAAGGAATGTTGCCGAAAAACCGCCTTGGCCGCAAGCTGCTTACCAACTTGCGCGTCTATGCCGGTCCGGTACACCATCATACTGCTCAGAACCCTGAAAAAATCGAACTCTGATCATGGCGCAAACCAATCACATTGGGCGCAGGAAAACCTCAACTGCACGGGTATACTTCAAGCCCGGCAGCGGAAAACTGACTGTTAACGGCAAAGAGTACGATCAGTACTTTGAATTGCCGATCCATCAGAAAACCGTAATGCAGCCTCTCGAAGTTACGGAAACCGAAGGCAAATACGATATTACGGTAACCGTACGCGGTGGTGGAAAAAGCGGTCAGGCCGATGCCGTAAAAATGGGTATTGCCCGCGGGCTGGATCAACATGAAGACGGCGTTCACGACACCCTGAAGCAGCACAAGCTGTTTACCCGGGATGATCGTATGGTTGAACGTAAAAAATACGGCCGTCCGAAAGCCCGGAAGCAGTTCCAGTTTTCCAAGCGCTGATTTCCCGACTCTACTTACTTATTTCAATCACACATACACAGCGACCGGTCAGCGGGTGTTCTGGTAATAGTTTACCGGAATATGATGGCCGGGGCGACCTGTGTAGCGGATTTTAACCCAAAACTACAACAATATGGCTCAAGCAGCATCAATAGAAGAACTCCTCAAAGCAGGTGCGCACTTCGGGCACCTCACCCGTCGATGGAACCCCAAAATGCGCGAATACATCTTCATGCAGCGCAACGGGATCCACATCCTCGACCTCAAGAAGACTCAAAAGTATCTCCAGGAATCCCTGGATGAAATCAACAAGATTGCACGCAGCGGCAAGGATATACTTTTCGTAGGTACCAAAAAGCAGGCTCAGGAAATAATTCGCAGTGAAGCTGAGCGTTGCGGAATGCCTTATGTTACCGACCGCTGGCTTGGTGGTATGCTCACCAACTTCGTCACCATGAAGAAAAGCATCTCCCGAATGGAAGAGATCGCCACCATGCAGACTGACGGAACGTACGAGAACATCACCAAGAAAGAACGGCTGATGCTCGACCGTGAAAAGGAAAAGCTTGAAAATGTCCTTGCCGGTATTTCGAAAATGAACAGGCTGCCGGGTGCCGTTTTTATCGTCGATATAGTGAAAGAGCGTATTGCGGTAAACGAGGCCCTCAAGCTCAACATCCCGATTTTTGCCTTGGTTGATTCCAACTGCGACCCGGACATTCCCGACTATATCATTCCCGCGAATGATGATGCTGCAAAATCCATCCAGTTAATTGCCTCCAATTTTGCTGATGCAATTATTGAAGGTGCCGCCGAGCGGGAAGCCTATCAGGAGGAGCAGCTGGCGAAAGAAACCGTTGATAGTGATACCGGTGAAGCTCAGGAGGCAACCGAAGAAGATGTAGCGGAACAGGAGGTTAAAGAAGCACCTCGCAAGCGTTCACGCCGTAAGCGTAAGCAGGAAGCCGACGAAGCCAATACCCAGAAAGCTAAAGAAAAAGAAGCTGAACCAACCGAACAAGCCGATCAGAAAAAAACTGACGACAAAAAAGCGGCTAAAGCTTCTGACAGTGACAAAGCTGAATCTACCAAACAGGAGGAGGCCGGTGAAGCTGCTGAAGAGGCTTCCGGTGCTGAATCTGAAAAAGAAGAATCCAAAGATTCCTGAAAACCAAACTATTAATTTCAGAACCTTATATATCATCCTATGAGTATTTCAGCATCTGATGTGAAAAAATTGCGTGATCGTACCGGTGCCGGTATGATGGACTGCAAAAAAGCACTTAAAGAATCCGGCGGAGACCTTGATGCCGCAATCGAATACCTCCGGAAAAAAGGACAAAAGGTAGCGGAGAAGCGGGCTGACCGTGAGGCCAACCAGGGTGTTATCGTTACCAAAGTTACCGATGACGGGAAAAAAGCTGTCGCGCTTGAGCTGAATTGTGAAACCGACTTCGTTGCTAAAAACGAAGAATTCGGCGGTCATGCCGCTTCATTTGCTCAAACCGTACTCGACGAAGAAATCACCGACCGGGATACGCTATACGCGGCTCAGGCCAACGGCACCGCTATTTCCGAACACCTTAAAGATTTGGTCGGAAAAATCGGCGAAAAAATCGATATCGGCCAGTTTGAGTTGATTAAAACCGACGGCGCCATTATAAGTTATGTTCACCCCGGCAATCAGCTTGCCGTACTTGTTGAATTCGCCGGACCTCTCGACGATAAAGAAGTCGGCAAAGATATCGCTATGCAGATTGCTGCGATGAACCCCATTGCCGTTAACCGCGACTCTGTTCCTCAGGAGCGAATTGACGAGGAGCTTCAGATTGCCAAGGATCAGATGATCAACGAAGGCAAACCGGCAGAAATCGCGGAAAAAGCCGCTCAGGGCAAAGTCCGCAAGTTTTACGAGGAGCATGTGCTGCTTGAACAGAAGTTTGTGAAGGACGGCAGCATTACCGTTCAGGAATTCCTGAAACAGCAAAATGCTCCGACCGTTACCTCCTACAAGCGTTTACAGCTTGGGGAATCCGGTAATTAATTTTAAAAAAAGGCTACTTTTTTAAGTAGCCTTTTTTGTATCCCGTAGTGCTAACCGTAAAAAATTATCCCTTCCACAACGGTGAATTCCTACAAACGAGTTCTACTTAAATTAAGCGGCGAGTCTTTACTCGGCAAACAAGGCCACGGCATAGACTCTGAAGTACTCGCCCGATATGCAGATGAAATTAAAACCGCCCGTGAAGACGGAACGGAAGTAGCTATTGTTATTGGCGGCGGGAATATTTTCCGTGGCGTAAAGGGAGCAACCCAGGGTATGGACCGGGTTCAGGGTGACTATATGGGCATGATGGCTACGATGATCAACTCTATGGCACTCCAGGATGCGCTCGAACGTCTTGATGTCCACACCCGGCTGATGTCGGCCATCCGTATGGAACAGCTTGCCGAACCCTACATCCGGCGCCGGGCCATACGCCACCTCGAAAAAGGCCGTGTGGTGATTTTCGGAGCCGGAACCGGCAATCCCTACTTCACAACCGATACCGCGGCCTCCCTGCGTGCTATTGAAATAGAGGCGGATGTCATCCTTAAAGGCACCCGCGTTGATGGTATTTTTGATTCCGATCCGGAAGTGAATCCCGATGCTGAAAAATTTCCGACTATTACAGGTGATGAAATCCTGCGCAGGCAGCTATCGGTGATGGATTTAACGGCTTTTACCCTCTGCCGTGACAACCAGACGCCCATTGTGATTTTCAATATGGATGTGCCCGGTAATCTGCAGAAAGTCATTCATCAGAAAAAAGACATCGGGTCAACCGTTGAATGGGATTAAAATATTACGTTTTTTGTGAAATCCGTTACGTGACATTAACCGTCACAACCGATTTCTCCGGATAACGAGCGGATCGTTGATATTGGCGTTTACTTAGAGACACTAAATAGCCGCCGGCTCGTTTATTCGAATAGTAAATTATCCGGAAGTGACGTTGCTTCAGTAACATCAAACGTGAAACTTTACCAGATACCGTTATGATCCCAGAGTTGAAACCTCACTACGATACCGCCGAGAAAGAGATGTCTGACGCTTACGAATATGTAAAGAAGCAATTATCCTATCTTCGGGCGGGCAAAGCTTCACCAACCTTACTCGATGGTGTGAAGGTTGAGTATTACGGTATGCAGACCCCGCTTAACCAGTTGGCTAATGTCAGTGCACCGGACCCCCGGATGTTAACCGTTGAGCCATTCGACAAATCGTCTATGGGGGAAATTGAAAAAGCCATCCAGGCTGCCGGGCTCGGATTAAATCCCAACAATGACGGAAATCTCATTCGCATTCCGCTTCCGACCCCATCAGAAGAGAGGCGCCAGGAATTGGTAAAGAAGGCCAAAGAAATTGCAGAAGAAGGTCGTATCAGCGTACGCAATGCACGAAGGGATGCCAAAGATAATGTTAAAAAGCAGGTTAAAAACGATTCTCTTCCCGAAGACTCGGGGTTTGAAGCGGAAGAAGAAATTCAAAAGCTGACCGACTCTTTTATCAAAAAAATTGATCAGGCTTTCGAAAGTAAGGAAGAAGAGATCATGACAGTATGATCTCTTTCTCATCTGTTTAGCATATAAACGTCTATGTATTTATCTGAGCTGGAGCTTCAGGGGTTTAAAAGTTTTGCCCAAAAAACACGGGTAAAGTTCGACAGTGGCTTTACCGCTATTGTCGGCCCCAACGGTTGCGGGAAATCAAACATCGTGGATGCCTTGCGTTGGGCTTTAGGTGAGCAAAAAGCCTCCCTGTTGCGGTCGGCCAATATGACCAACGTCATTTTCAACGGCACGGCCAACAAAAAGGCGCTCGGTATGGCGGAGGTTTCGCTGACCATCATCAACAACCGGGGGGTGTTGCCTACCGAATTCAGTGATGTGACGATCACCCGCCGCCTTTACCGCTCAGGGGAAAGTGAATACCTGCTCAACAAAGCACCCTGCCGGCTCAAAGATATCGTAGATCTGTTTATGGATACCGGTATGGGTTCCGGCGCTTATTCCGTAATCGAGCTGAAAATGGTTGAGGAGATCCTCAACGACAAAAACAATGATCGCCGCCGGCTGTTTGAGGAAGCGGCCGGCATTACAAAATACAAAGAGCGGAAGAAGCAAACCCTCCGTAAGCTGGAGTCCACACGCGCCGACCTGCAGCGGGTTGACGATATTTTGTTTGAGGTACGCAAAAAGACCCGCTCCCTTCAGACTCAGGCTCAGAAAGCTGAACGCGCGCAGCGTTACGAAGCGGAACTGAAACAGCTCGAACTGGCATCAGCAAAAGCTCAGCATCAGGAGTTGAGTAATAAACTCACCCCGATACAGGAACAGATCACCGAAGCCCGGTCTGATCAGGAATCGCTGGATCAGAAAATTACCGAGCTGGAGCAAACCCATGAAAATGCGCAGCGCTACCTTCTGGAACGCGAGAAGGAGCAAAGTGAAGCTCAACGCAACCTGAATCGCGTCGCCGGTAAGTACAAGGAAACCGAGACCGGGATCCAGTACAAGCAGCAGAATATTGAGAATCAGCAGGAAACCATCCGTCAGTATGAAGAGGATATCATCCAGGCGGAAAAGGAAATCAAGGAGCTGAAGCAGGAAGGGCGCGAGGCCGAAGAGATGCTGGGCAAAGCGAAAGAGCAAAAAGAAGAACAGCAGGCCGAGTACGACAAAATTAAAGAACAGCTCGATACCTCAACTCAATCGGTGGATGAAGTCCGTGCAAAGTTGGAGGAGGCGAATCAGGAGTATGAAAACCAGAAAGCGAAAATTTCTGAGCTTCAGGAAGAGCGAATTCGTCTGCAGAGCAAGATTGAATCCGCCAAAAATCAAATAGAACGCGCTCAAAAAGAGATTGATGAAAAAAATGAGCGGATTGAAGCGTATCAGGAAAAGCAGAAAGAATTTGCCGACCAACTTCGCCATGCCGAACGCCGGCAGGAAGATGCCGAGGCTCAGGTTGATCAGGCGCGTAATGAGCGGGAGCAGATCACACAGCAGCAGAATCAGCTGAAGGATGAGTTGCGAACACTCAAAAGCCGGCAGGATGCCGCTGAATCCGAGTTGAAACTGCTCCGGCGCATTGCTGAATCGAATGAAGCGATGCCTGCCAGTGTGCAGTTTTTGACGAAGCACAAATCTGAATTCTCAGTTCTCGCTCCCCTTTCCGAGTTATTTTCAACCGACCGCGATTACGCCGTTGCATTGGAAACAGCATTGGGCGATGCCGTCAATTTTGTAGTAGTTGCTGACCAGAATGAGGCGTCCAAAGCTGCCAAAATGCTTAAAAACGAAGGCCAGGGGAAGGCTACTTTTATCCCCCTGTCTCAGATCAGTAACGATTTTGCGGTTGAAGCTGACAGCCTCTATCACAAAACAGAGTGTGATTCCAGATTTGATCCGCTTCGCAAACTCTTTCTGGGGACGGTATTTACAGCTCAAACTCTGGATGAGGCCGCTTCAGTACATCAACCCGGAAAAAGTGTGGTAACTCTGGAGGGCGAGCTCATCACTCCCGACGGATTTCTGGTCAGTGGCAGTTCGGATGAGCACGAAGGCATGCGGGTCGGCCTTAAAGACCGCATCGCCGAACTTGAAAAAGATCGCGACAAACTGGCCTACCAGGTTGAGGATCATCAGGATGAAATCGATAATCTGCAGCGCCAGTATGATCAGATCGACCTGAACGCCTATATTAAAGAAGCGCGGGAGGCCGAAGAGAATCTGAAAAAACTGGAATCCCGCCAGACCTCCGGTGAGGCTCAGTATGAGGTGTATCAGTCCGGCATTGAAGAGCAAAAGCAATACATCAAAGAGACCGAGTCGGTTATTGAAGAAAGCGAGCAGAAATTAAATGAGCTGGATCCCCGCAAAGAAGAGCTTCAAAACGGGCTTCAGGAGATCATCAGCCGGCAGGAACAGCTGAAGAGTCAGGTACGGGAACGGGAAGAAAATCAGAAGCGTATTCAGCGGGCGTTCAGCGAAGTGCAGCTGAAAAATCAAGAGCTGCAGAACGAAATCGAAAACTTCCAAAAGGATATTGAGCGGTCCAAGGAAGGTGTTGAGCAGGTTAAAGAACGCCTTCAGAAGCGGGCTGATAATGCTGCCAAAGGCAAAGACACCATCCTTCAGATGCAGCAGGAGATCAAAGAATCCAGGGATTCCCTTGAGACCCTGGCCGAACAAAAAGAGACCGCTCAACAGGAAGTGGATGAAGCCGATTCCGCGACCTCCAAGCAGCGCGGACGCATCAACCAACTGGAGCAGGAATTAAAAGATCTGCGGAACAAAAAAGAGAAAAATGTTGCGCTGCTCCACCGGCTGGAAATGGAGCAGAACCGCAACGAAATGGAAATCAACAACCTGGTTGAGCACATCTGGCAGAACTACGGTCTTACGATGGATCAGATTGATCAGGAGCTGCCCGAAGATATAACACTCGATCAGGCGCGTGAGCAGATTGGCACACTCAAGCAACGCCTTAATAATATCGGCACCGTGAATCCGCTGGCTATCGAAGAGTATGAGGAAGAAAAGCAGCGGATGGAGCATTACGAAACACAGATCAACGACCTGCACGAGGCTGAAGAAAAGCTGAAAGATACCATCCAGGAAATCAACGACACGGCACGCGAGCGTTTCAATGAAACCTTCGAAAAAATCCGTGAGAATTTCCAGAAAGTATTCAGCACATTGTTCCAGGAAGGTGATATCTGCGATCTCAGGATTGAAGATGAAGAAGAGCAGGATCCGCTGGAAGCTAAAATTGAGATTATCGCCAATCCCCGGGGTAAGCGGCCGAGTGTGATTGAGCAGCTTTCAGGTGGTGAAAAAACATTGACTGCTATCGCCCTGCTGTTTGCCATTTACCTGGTGAAACCCTCGCCGTTTTGTATACTGGACGAGGTAGATGCGCCGCTGGACGATCACAATATCGAGCGATTCACCAACTTGCTGCGTGAATTCAGTGAGGATACCCAGTTTATTGTGATCACCCACAACAAGAAGACCATGGAAAAAGCCGAGATGATGTACGGGGTAACGATGCCCGAGGTCGGCGTTTCCAAACTGGTGGGCGTTCGGCTGGATGAAGTAGCCGCTTAAGCGGTTACAACTAATCGCGGACTATGTGCGTTTGTCAAAATTGATAGCGCGAACAGAATTTGTTTAGGGATTAGGTAATTCAGGGATTAAGGTAATTGGGGCTCTAAACTACAAATGGAGCCATGGACCTAATTACCTGAATCCCTCAATTACCTTAATCACCCCCTTCTAAGGCAGGTATTATTTTAACTTTGATATTTGAACATTGGTAATCCCCTCGTATGCGTAAAAAATTTGACATCCCGAATATGTATGAGTCTCAGATCATCAAAAAGGTGAAAGAGGCTCGCCAGATTACCGATCCCCGAAAAAAAGATGCCTCCCCGGCTATGGTGGATTTTGGTCCGGTACGATTTCTGGTACCCCGCCATTTCGGATTTTGTTACGGGGTGGAAAATGCCATTGATATTGCCTATCGCACTGTTGAGCAAAATCCGGATAAGAACATTTATCTGCTCAGTGAAATGATCCACAACCCTACGGTTAATCAGGATCTGCAAAATAAAGGCGTTGAATTTCTCTTTGAAACCGACGGTACCGAGCGCATTCCCATAACTTCCCTTTCCCCGGAGGATATCGTAATTGTACCGGCGTTCGGCACCACGGTAGAAATTCAAAAAAAGCTTGAAGCCCAGGGGGTTGACCCCTACCAGTACGATACCACCTGCCCGTTTGTGGAGAAAGTATGGAAGCGCGGGCGGCAGCTTGGGAAAAAGGGCAACGCGCTGGTGATCCATGGCAAATACCGGCATGAAGAAACCCGCGCCACATTCTCCCATACTTCCAAAAACGCCCCATGCGTAGTGGTACTCAATCCTGAGGAAGCCCGGGAGCTGGCTGATTACATGCTGGAAAAACGGCCTGTTGAAGAATTTCGCGAAAAATTCCGCGACAAATGCACCGAGGGATTCGATCCGAGAACAGATCTGCAGCAGTTTGGTGTGATCAATCAGACCACCATGCTGGCTACTGAAACCAAGGAGGTGATGCAGATTCTGAAAGAAGCGGCTATAGAAAAATACGGAGAAGCCGAAATTGACCAGCATTTTGCCGACACTTCGGATACCCTTTGCTACGCCACGAATGAAAACCAGACGGCAACCTATGGGCTGCTCGAAGCTGAGGCTGACTTAGCGCTGGTTGTGGGAGGTTACAATTCTTCCAATACGATGCACCTGGTTGAGCTGCTGGAGTCCAAATTTCCAACCTATCATGTGCGGGATGTTTCGGAATTGATTTCCCGGCGTGAGATCCGACATTTTAATCAGTGGAACAAAGAAATCAACATCACCGAAGATTGGCTGCCCGAAACCCGGCCACTGACGGTAGTCATTACCTCCGGCGCCTCCTGCCCGGATGTTTTGGTGGATGAGGTTATTCTGGAACTGCTATCCTATTATGAGGAAGTCACCCCGGTAGAACAGGCACTTCAACCGTTTGAAGAGCAAAGCGGCGCAGCCGCCCGGTAAGGGATCACTCATCTATTATGATATAGTAACTTACTCTTCGGGGCTGGAAACTTCTCAACCGCAAGTCAAGATTTTCCATAGTGGATGAAATTACAGGCGATATAACGCCTGTAGTATCTTCTTCAATGTCCTCATAGTAGACATAGGCTTCGTATGGAATCTGTTCCTGGGCCAGGCCAAACTGATCCAGGGGCACATCGTACCTGACCGTGATTACCGACGGGGTAAAACGCACTTCCTCACCTTCCGGTTGATTTCTGACTCTAACCAACAACCGGACTTCAGCTTCGGTAAACTCAGAAACCTCTGCATGATAATTTACCCTTTCGCGGTCCAGCTGAAGCAGTTCAGACGGGGATTTGAGCTCAAGCTCCACATTCAGGTTTTCATCAACATCGGAAAACTCATAACTACGGGTGGTCAACTCATCAATATCCTCTACCAGCGATCTTGCTCCTGATATGGTCACACTATCGGGATTGATGGTCGGGCTGCCCTTGAAGTTATATTGCCGGCGGAAAGAGACGTTCACCTCCGGGTGTACCGGCACCTTCCTCGTGATCCGCTCTTCAACAGGCAGCAACAAAGATGCCGGTTCCACTTTCTGTACGCTAAGCTCGGGATGAGCTGTCATTTGATCCTGAATAATTTCCAGCAAATCGATATGCTCGGATGCCGGACTTATAGTTGCCGAGGGCGGGTTATTGTAAATATTCAACAGATTCCAGCCTTCCCCAAAAACAGTGACTTTAGCCGTACCCGGTGGTTGCTCCACCAAGGCATAATCGTCTTCGGGATCAGTAATATGCAATGGAACTTCAACGGTCAAAGAGTACTCCCTGCCCAGATTCACAAGAAGCCATAATCCAATTGCGATCCCGAAGGCAACAAGAAAAACCGTAATTTTCTCTGACTTGGGATAAACCAGTTTTTGAGCAGATTCCGGTTTATTTTCCGGATTCTTTTTGATCCATTTCAGCCAATTGTTATTGTTATCCTGTTCCATTAAGATCTATCAGGCTAATACCCGAATTTCTTTAATAATCGTCTCTTTTACGGCTTCGTTTAGTTTTTTTCGGATCGTGTAGCGCTGCATGTGTAATTCGTGCCGCCAGCCCGGCTCAGGAACGCATACAAACAAGATATCCCCTTTGAAATAAAGATCCTTAACCTTCCCTGCCATAGTTTTACCTACAATATCCGGGAAGCGGGATAAGATCATCCCCCGCTTCATCTCTTTCTTATGAGGGTAGTTCTCTACAAATTCTTCAATAATTTCATCGAGGGGTCTGGGTGTGTCGGAATAAGCCATGGCAGAATTAAATAGATCAACGAAACTTTTCTACGACAACGCAAAAGTCTGTAATTATATGCATAGAATCCAATTCAAAGAAATGTAATTTTGCCGGGTTGATGAGCTTTTATAACCGCTGTTAATTTCACAATCACCGATTGCAGGTCTTCATAACCTTAGTTCGATTCTAATTACCGGTCAACGAAAACATACCAGATTGTAAGTAATAAAGAAGAAAAGAGTCCGGCCTTTCGAACCTTAGTCGATTAATTTTTACTAAAATACTATCTGACAAAAAGTTCGTAAATATGTATAGCTCTGTGCCACGACTATTTACAGAAGGTGCGGGGCTAAAGCCCCGCGTTTATAGGAGGGGGAGGCCGTGTTCCCGTTGACTGAAGTCAACGGAAATGGATGGGTGCTAAGCTGATAACGGACAACAGTATTAGCTTGTCAATCCCTGATTCAGTTAACATACAGCGTTGCGGTACCTCTATTGCATCAAACCAGTATGTATCTGTAGTATGGTTAATTTTTCTTCCAGCAACCAGTAACCAACATCGCATTTTCCCAAAGCCACCGTTTGGCCGATAAAAAATTAGAATCGAACTCAGGTTCATAAATTTTGGGTCTGGCTTTAAAAGCACACCCTGAATTGAGGATGAGGGGAGAAATTATTATCACCCGGAGTTTCGGAGGGTCGCTTTACCGTTTTCAATCTGCCAGACCCGGTTTTCATCGCCCTCTATCGGTACAATTTCCAAAAGTAGGTCAGGGTTTGCTGCTGTTATAAAAGTCTGCGCTTCATGGCCTAACAATACATTGAGGAATATTTCGGTTTTTGCGGGATCCAGGTCACCGAAGACATCATCCAGTAGAAGAATAGGCAGGTCTTCCAGTTCTTCGGTATACAAATCCATCTGGGCAAGTTTCAGAGCGAGCGCAAACACCCGGTGCTGACCCTGAGAGCCGAATTTTCGCACTTCAAGTTCATCCAGCAGAAATACGATTTCATCCCGGTGCGGACCTACCAGGGTTTGCTCACGGTCGATTTCCCGGTCTTCCATATCCCGAAGTTTGCCTCGATAGTGTTCTTTGAGCTCGTCCGGGCTAAGTTCATCCGGACTCCCGACAATGGTTTGATAAATAAAAGATGGCTGCTGCCGGATCGAAGCTACCTGCTGATAGGCATCAGCCAGGTAACCGGCAAATCTTTCCAGTATTTCCGCTCTCCGCTTTATAATTCCCGACCCTGTCTCAATGAGCTTATGATCCCAGGGTTCAAGCTGCATTGCCCGCATCTGCGGATCTTTGATCTCCGCCAATATCCGGTTGCGCTGTCTTACGACACGCCGGTATTCCACCAAATCCTTTAAATATGTACGCGAAAGCTGGCTGATCATGCCATCAATAAAAGTACGCCGCTCAACAGGTCCGCCGGCTGTTAGCTTTTTGTCATCCGGCGCTAACGATATCACCGGTACCATTCCGATGAGATCAGAAATCCTTTCGAGAGGGCTGTCATTTACCGTTATACTTTTGCCCTCACCTCGCTTATATGCACAGCCCACTTCAAACTGAGACCGGATCTTCCCCTCAAATCTGCCCTTGATCATAAACCCCTGATGCCCCTTACGGATCGCGTACATATCGGAAGGATGCACAAAACTCCGGCTCATGCATAAATAGTGAATAGCATCCAGAATATTGGTTTTTCCGGCGCCGTTGGGTCCCACCAGTAAGTTTACACTTCTCCCCCATTCGAGCCGGGTGTGCTCATGGTTGCGAAAACCGAATATTTCAAGCGAAGTGTTGATCATAGTTGATCATTTTCGGTACGGAAGGACCTGTTAACCCACTGATCTGCAGCAAAATAAAAAAGGGACGCGGTAGAGTACCACATCCCCTTTCGCAATGATATAACAACGGTCAATGACTTAAACATTAAATACGTCACGACCCAGAAACAGAGCGCTCTCACCAAGTTGCTCTTCAATTCGGAGAAGCTGATTGTACTTGGCCAGCCGGTCGGTTCGACTCATCGAGCCGGTTTTGATCTGCCCCGCATTCGTAGCTACAGCAAGGTCGGCAATGGTAGTATCCTCGGTTTCTCCTGACCGGTGGGATATAACAGCGGTATACCCGCTTTTATGAGCCAGCTCAATAGCATCAAGCGTTTCGGTGAGCGTTCCGATCTGGTTGACTTTGATTAGAATCGAATTTGCCACACCCTGCTCTATTCCCTGGCCGAGCCGCTCGGTGTTGGTGACGAACAGATCATCCCCGACGAGCTGCACTTTGTCTCCAATGGCGGTGGTGAGTTTTTTCCAGCCTTCCCAGTCATCTTCATGCATGGCATCTTCGATGGAAATAATCGGGTACTTATTCGCCCAGTTTTCCCAGTAGGCAGCCATTTCATCCGGGGAAAGTTTGGACCCGTCGCTCCACTTGAGCTCATAGACGCCCTCACTTTCGTTGTAAAACTCACTGGCTGCCGGATCAAGGGCCAGCAGGATATCCTGCTCAGGTTTGTAACCGGCTTTTTCAATCGCCTCGAGGATTACTTCGATCGCCTCTTCATTACTTTTCAGATCGGGAGCAAAACCGCCCTCATCGCCAACAGCGGTGTTGTAGCCTTTTTCAGAAAGTACTTTTTTCAGGTGATGAAAAACTTCAGCACCCATCCTGACGGCTTCAGAAAAGGTACCTGCCCCTGCCGGCATGATCATAAATTCCTGAAAATCGACATTGTTATCGGCATGAGATCCGCCATTAATAATATTCATCATCGGCAAAGGCAGCAATTTGCTGTTTACACCGCCGACGTATCTCCAAAACGGAATATTCAGAGCATTTGCAGCGGCATCCGCAGCGGCGAGGGAAACACCGAGAATCGCATTGGCTCCCAGTTTTGATTTGTTTTCGGTGCCGTCGAGATCAAGCAGCATATGATCCAGCTCAACCTGGTTAAAAACATTGGCACCAAAAAGTTCGTCGGATATCAATGTATTTACGTTTTCAACAGCCTTGGTTACTCCTTTTCCGAGATAGGCATCACCGGCATCGCGGAGTTCTACCGCCTCATGTTCTCCGGTGGATGCACCCGAGGGTACAGCAGCGCGCCCCATGGTGCCGTCTTCAAGTATCACATCCACTTCAACTGTGGGGTTTCCTCTTGAGTCAAGAATCTGGCGGGCAATAATTTCTTCAATAGCAGCCATAATAATGTGTGTTCAATGTGGTTGGAAATTGCATCGTATTGAAGGTACAACACTTTACAGAAAAGCGGAAGTTTCCGGACCGAAGGAATTGTAAAAGTGTTATGGATTTATCGGCTTTCTGAAAAGTAACTCCGCTGCATCTCAGCTCAACTTAATCTCCCCGAATTATCCAATTCTTTTTACCTGAGCTTTAAATCTCCCCGATGAATCTTTTGCCGGGGCGTGTATAATGAAAATACAGTGCATTGCCGTACCGAACAGTTCGGATCTGTTCGAACTTTTTTGACCTTTTAACCGGATCTGACAGCGCTACATCCCCCTGCACACCTCTGAGAATACGCATCCGCATTTTAAACGTCTCAATTTTCCGGTCTTTATCAAAATAATAATACTCAAAAAGATGCCTGAAATCCGGCAATTTGATGAGTTGAAAAATTTCCGGCAGGTCTTCCTCCTGATCTTCTGATGTTTCTCCTGGTGTAGCTTCTTCGTTTTTCGAATGTTTGTCATCCGGTTTGGAGCCGTCATCCGGCAGACGGGGCATTGGCACAACATTCGCCAGCAAAAACGGCAACCTGGACAGCACAGGCGTACCGGCTTCGGTAGGCTGTGCCGGCAACAGCGTTACCGGATTTAGCGTATCAAACCTCATTAAATTCGGAAGTTATTCGTTATTATACCTTGGCGTTATCGACTAATATTAAATTTTGTTAAGCTATTTCGGCATGAATGATTCAAATCGCAAGCTACTGTTACTATTTGATATAGATGGCACATTAATCCGTATCAAAAATAATATCATTCGCCGGGTTATTACCGATGCGCTCATTTCATGCGGTGTAGAAATTCCTTCAATAAACCGGGAGCGGTTTGCCGGACGCACCGATCGCGATATTTTTCTTTCCCTGCCGGGAGTTACACCGGAGATGTTTTCATCCGTGCGCCAACAGTACGAATTATTGATCGAAGACCGGCTTTCATCCGATGATATTGAAGTGCTGCCCGGCGTTCACACCGTTCTTTCTTACTTTCAACAGTGTGGTTATTCCTTGGGATTGATAACCGGAAACTGTCAGAATGCGGCATACTGCAAACTCCGGGAAGCCGGGCTAAATCATTATTTTCAAACCGGCGCTTTCGGGGATGATCATACGGACCGCAATCTTTTGCCCGCTCTGGCAAGAAAAGCGGCCGGCGAGCATTTCGGACGGCAGTTTTTGCCTGATCAGACCGTCATCATCGGAGATACCCCGAATGATATTCGTTGTGCTCAATTTGATAAAAGCCGTATTATTGCCGTTTCGACCGGCACCTATAGTTATTCGGAGCTGCAGCGGCATAAACCCGATTTACTATTGAGTTCACTTGAGGATCCTGAATCATGGTTTGATGCATTCCAGCGAAATCGCGCCTGAAACCGGCCAGCTTAAAGTCAGCGGATTTGATCTGCCCTACCAGTGGTGGGGAAATAAATACGATGTGCCCGTAATTTTCTTCCACGA
>SLQI01000428.1 GCA_007131535.1 Balneolales bacterium
CATGGGTAATCCACCTTTTTTGGCAGGGGTAACACCATTAAAGTTTGTTTCAATCCGCGCCTATTTTTGTTGTTGGTCAGACATTCGCTGTCTGTATTGACGCGGTTTATTCACTTGTTCACCAGACTCCCTTATTACTAAGGTATCATGGACGGCTTCTCCCTCAAGGATAATGGTACTTTGCCTATGTCCGGCTCCCCGGCCTTCAAATCCGGACTTATCCCGGTAATACTGTTCTATGGCCTCATGTCCTTCCGGTAGCAGGCTAAAAGGGTAAAGTATCCACGCCGAGCCACCGATGATGAAGATAGCTAACACAAAAGAGGTTAAAACTTCAGGTTTGAAGAACCTTATTGGAGCCTTTCCACGCCGAATTTTAAGGTGATGTACAAATGTTTTCCAGTTAAACACAAACAGGTGGAACAAACTGAGAATAACCACCATTAGAGCCGTTGACATGTGAAGGGACGTCAACTGGTCTTTTGTAAGTCCGGCTGCTGTCCAGCCCATGGCTTCAGCCACGGAACATTGCGGTGCAAAATAAAGTATAATGCCGGAAAGGGCCAGCGCCAGAAAGCTAAAAGCGAGCAGGAGGGAGGTAAATGATCGCATGGAGAATGAACCAGGTTTGCTCATGATGCCCTCATCATTAAAATCATTTAATTTATAGTATAAGATGCAAATATCTCTTATATGATTTACGATCTCAGGGATCAAATAATTTTAATCCTATCTAAAATCAGGTTGTGTTTTCAGCCCTTTGATAACTCGCATTTCAGGCATAGTCTCAAGCACTTATGAAATGCCTGTACTTATTCCGGGTGGATTGCTCTTAATGTGGATATGATATTAATCAACTAAACCAGCCGTGTTGGTTCTCAATAGGCAATATAGTATATTTAGATATCTGTATATAAAACTATTTAATTGACCTGTTTTCCTCATTGTCATAGACGATGAGGCGATTAATCTGGTGAAAATATTTAGTGACTATGAAAAAATAGCCAATACCTGCACTCCAAATTATCCCACAAGAAAGTTATAAACACTGAATGCACTTCGTTTTTTTTTGGGTGGGACTTCGTGTGCCTTGATGATGGCGTTTTTATTGGACACTATGGTTTTTCTTGAAAACATTATTTAGGAGGAATATGACGGATCAAGCGGATAATATTTCGAATCAGGAAGCCGCAGATGGCGGTGAACAAAAACGTGGTATATCACGGCGGCAGGCACTGAGATATATTGGAACCGGTGCCGGAATAATTTTAGCAGGCGGGGCCGGCGGTAGCTATGGGTACAGAAGAAGTTTACGGATTTCGTCGGCTGATGCTGAGCGATTAAAAAGCGTTAGGTTTGTTGTCGCCGGTGGAAGCGTTGGTGGACTATCGGTGGCGGCTCGCATTTTGCGGGCCATGCCGGATGCGGATGTCACGGTAATTGAACCCAATGATAAGCATCACTATCAACCCGGGTATACGCTGGTATCAGCAGGGGTGTACGACCCTGAAGAAGTTGTGTTCGATCAGCGATCCCTGATGTTTCCGGAGATGAAATGGGTCAGAGATTCAGTAAAAACCTTTGATCCGGAAAATAACCGCGTAATTACACGTGGCGGAGAAACCGTTAACTACGATTATCTGATCGTCGGTCTTGGCGTTCAAATGAATTATAACTCGGTTGAAAACTTCGCTGAGGCTCTTGAAACCCCTTATGCAGGGAATATTTATGATCTTGATAAAGGTATCAAGTACCGCCGGTTGATGGAGGAATTTGAGGGTGGGAAGTTTGTATCTACCTATCCTCAGGGGTTTGTAAAATGCGGCGGCGCGCCCCAGAAAATAACCTGGTTATCCGAAGATTACTGGCGAAGAAAGGGGATCAGGGATGATGTAGAAGTTCACTTCCACAGTAATCGCCATACATTGTTTCCACCGGTTCCCGTAGTTGATGAAGCGGTAAAACCGAAAATCGAAGCACGAGGTATTCACAATCATTACAACCAGACGCTGCGCGCGATTGACGTCTCGACCAAAACGGCAATTTTTGAGGAGGAGCGGGAAGATGGCTCAACCCGAGAAGTGAGACAACGATACGACCTGCTTCATCCAATGCCGATGTTTCAAACTCCGGCTGCTCTCAGGGAGAGTGAATTAACTGCCGAGGGAATCGGCGGACAAATTGAGGTTGACCGGGAGTTATTGCAACACAGACGATTCAGCAATGTGTTTGGGATTGGTGACTGCGCCGCTACCGGAGCGCCGAAGACGGCAGCCACCATCCGCAAGCAGGCCCCGGTTGTTGCTGCAAACGTAATCGATGCAGCACTGGATCGGGAGCTTCAAGCTAAATACGACGGTACCTCCGGTTGCCCGCTGCTTACCCGCTACGGAAGGTGTATGATGTTTGAGTTTGACTACGACGGGAATCTCGTAAATGAGTGGTTATATCAATCTACAAGAGAAACCCGCCTTTGGTGGCACTTTAAAGTACACGGACTCAAAAGTCTGTATTTAAATGTGTTACTGAACGGATATGTTAATGTGTGAAAAATAGTGCTTGAAAATTAGATGATAATGTCTTAAATAGATTTATGAGTACTCGTTAATTATTAATATACGCTCATTGAACGGGAGGTTAGGTATGCAACTATTTAAATTCTCATCTACTTTTCTCCTTGGTATCTGTCTCGTGACTTTCGGAAGTTTCATATTATTTACAAGCTGTGGAGAAGATGATGCAATAAGAGCTGACATCAATCCGCTTTTTGAAACAATTCCGCCCGAGGCACCAGTGCCCGAAGACAATCCTATGACGGATGAAAAAATAGATCTGGGTCATAAATTATTTTTTGAACCCAGACTATCAAGGTCTGGTATTATTTCCTGCAATAGCTGCCATGTGGTTGGTGCCGCCGGTGTGGATCACAGGGATCGTGCTATTGGTGAACAAGGCCGTGTTGGCCCCCGAAACACCCCGACGGTTTACAACGCCGCTTTCCTGAAGGCCCAGTTTCTGGATGGAAGAGCGGAGACATTGGAGGAACAAGCCGTAGGCCCCATCCAGGCACATGAAGAAATGGACCTGACCCCGGAAGAAGCGATGCAACGTCTCGAGGAATCCGGGTACCGGCCCTATTTTGCAGAAGCGTTTCCGGATGAGGAAGAGCCATTTACTTTTGAGAATCTCGCAAAGGCAATTGCTACATTTGAACGAACCCTCATCACACACGGCTCCCCCTTTGATGACTATCTTGAAGGGGATGATGATGCCCTCACAGAACTGGAGCTTGCCGGATTAGACTTATTCCAGGAAACCGGTTGTTTAAGTTGCCACAGAGGCCCTTTACTTGGCGGTAACTCCTTCACCCGTTTCACCCATGCAGCTGAAAAGAAAAGTGAAGACACCGGACGTTATCAGGTTACCGGTGATCCGGATGACCGATATGTTTTCCGGGTAGCTCCACTAAGAAATGTAGAACTTACCTATCCCTACTTTCATGACGGTTCTGCCGCGACGCTTGAAGAAGCTGTTTCTATTATGGGTGAAAGTCAATTAGGCCGGACTTTTAATGAAGAGGAGGTTGAAATGATGGTGGCGTTTCTCAAAACTCTTACCGGTGAATTTCCAATAATTGCTCATCCCACATTACCCAGATAATGAGAGGTTGATAAATAATCAGGTTTGACTAAGCCCCGGTAAAAATGATAACGGGGCTTTTTTAATCTGCAGAATTTATTGAACATCATTACCGGAAAAATCTATTCGTAATCAATCATCCAGCGTACTCCGAATTTGTCGGAAAACATTGCAAATTGCTTTGCCCAGGATGTGTTTTGTAACGGCATTATAACTTGCCCGTCTTGTGAAAGTTTTTGATAAATTTCTTCAGCCTGATCGGCGTTTTCTGGGGCTACTGTTATGTAAAAGTTACCGTTTGGCGGGATTTCTACTTCATTGCCCGACGTTGAATCAGAAGCCATTAGTTTCTGATGGCCATCGGCTATGGGCAGTGAGGCGTGGGCTACCTTGTTTTGATCGTCTCCGGACATTTTATCAGAATCCGGCATATCTCTGAAGCGAATCAGTGTAAGTTTGCCACCGAAAACGGATTGGTAATAGGAGAATGCTTCCTCGGCATTACCGTTGAATATTAGGTATGGATTGATGGATTTCATGATGAGTTGGTTTTAAGATCATTAATGTTTAAGCCCATATTGCAGTACTACGATACCGCAGTCAAAGGCTTTAGATTCGATTAGATTAAGATTTTGATGGGCCTCAAGTTCCTGGAAAACGGGCAGACCCTGACCAATCGCAGCCGGGTTAATGAACAGGTGAAAGTCATCGATCAACTTGTGTTTGATCAGGGATGATACAAACGAAGCCCCGCCACAGGCATAGATATCATTTCCGGGTTGGTTTTTCAGATTTGTGATTTCTTCTACCAGGTCACCCTTTGCGATGGTTGTATTATTCCATTCCGGTTCAGGCTGCGTAAATGTTTTTGAAAAGACCACTTTAGGAGTATCGGTAAAAATTCGTCCGGATTTGTACTCCGGGTTATCCGGATCAGCGGCCACTCCGGCCCAGTGCGGGATAAAACCTTCCGCCAGTTTCCTGCCGAGTACGATACAATCTACCGACTCTAAGATGCTATTTACATAGTTGTTTAATGCGTCGTCCCAATCCCAGGTCATCCAGTCCATTTCACCCTTGGGACCGGCTATAAACCCGTTGACTGACATTTGTACCTGAAGTTTTAATTTTCTCATAAGTTCTGTCTATTGTTCTTCTTTTTCGCATTAGGCTTAAACGACAAGCCTTCTTTTTCAAGTGATTCTCTGAATATCGGCATGGAGGTCTTTCCAATTCCGTGTATTTGTAATATTTCTTTTTCTGAATATTCAGATAATTTATGAATCGTATCTATTCCGTTATGAAGTAATGCGTTTCTCGCAGGGTTGCTTAATAAACCCAAAAAACCTGATGCAGGTTCTTTCAGCTTCTCACAAGTAGGGCAGGTTGGGCAGTCGCTGCTTTTATAGAATGTGTGTCCATGCTCACAGGTCTTTTTTATTTTCTCTGTAGCCATAAGTTTGCCAATATTTGATTACCGTTTCATTAATTACTTAAGTCACCCGATTCCTATAGTACTTTTTTTCTGCATCTGACAGCTTTTCCGTAGCATGCCGCAGCATAACTTTTGGCATTGCTGAAGCATGTTGATCCAGAAAGCTGGTTAGTTTAGGGAGATCTTGTTTACCAGCCTCCCTTAGCCAGGCACCGGAAGCTTTCTGAATTAACTCATGCTCATCATTCATCAACAGTTTTGCGATGGCGAATGTATCATCCAACTCACCTTTGCGGATAAAATAAAATGTGCTGTAAATGGAGGTTCTCCGCTCCCAGGGATTTTTGGATTTAGCGAGCTCGTAAAGTATGGTTCTTGGCTGATCAAACTCATACAGATAACCACCGATGACGTGCGGCGCTGCGCGATCAACCAGATCCCAATTGTTGATGCGGTCATGCCTCCGAAGGTAAAGGTCATAGATTTCTTTGCGTCGAGCTTCCGGCGTATTTTTGCGGCGCGCCTGAAAGTCCATTACACTCATCCCGCCGGCGCGGACTTCATGCACCGGACTTTCAAGCAGGATCTCAACCTCATCAAGCGGTAAATCTATGAACGCTTTGGCAAGCTCAAAGACCAGGCCCATCTTTACTCCGATGAAATAATCATCTTCGGCTTGATTGTCTTTATCAAACTTAAAACTTCGTTGATACTTGATCAGCTCCTCATCAGACTGACAGGCCCTGAGCTTTGTAACAAATTGTTTAGCAGTAAGTGAAACCATGGACTATACCAACTCCGCAGCCTGCTTAAGTTCATGAATATTCAGCTTTTTCATGCCGAACATTGCCCGCATTACGCTTTTGGCGCGTTCGGTTTCTGTATCTTTGATCAGTTCCGGGAGTTCCCGGGGCACAACCTGCCAGGAAACCCCGAACTTATCTTTAAGCCAACCGCATTGTTGCGCTTTCGGATCGCCGCCTTCGGTAAGTTGATCCCAGAAATAGTCCACATCATCCTGGGTGTCACAGAGGATGATCAGAGAGATCGCTTCGTTGAATGAAAACTTGTGATCCAGGGCGCTTTCTATCAACATGAATGTGTTACCGCCAAGGGTAAACTGCGCATGCATAATTGTGTCGGCAGGTTCCTGATTGCTGCCGTCATGATGCATAATACCGGTAACCCCTGAATTCTGAAACAGACCTGTATAGAAATCCAGGGCTTCTTGCCCGCGACCGTGCTGGTCCCCGACAAACATTAAAAAGGGCACGATTTTCTGACCGGTATCCTCAAGGTTACCCAGGGCAATCTGCCAGGATACCCCGAATCGGTCCTGAACCCAGCCGTATTTATCGCTCCAAAAATACTTGTCGAGTGGCATTAAAATCTGACCGTCGCGACCAAGTTCGTTCCAGAGATGATCCACTTCTTCCTCGGATTCACAGGTCACATAAAATGAGATGCTTGGGTTCATCTGAAAGTGCGGGCCGCCGTTCAGCGCAAGAAAGCTCTGACCGGCCAGCTTAAATTCAATCGTCATGGTTGAGCCCGGCTCCATTCCGTGAAACTCCCGGCCTTCTTCGGTATAGCGGGCAATATCGCCGGTTGATGCATCCGGGAACAGCGAAGTATATAGCTCAACGG
>SLQI01000400.1 GCA_007131535.1 Balneolales bacterium
CACCACGCCTGCCTGTCCGATGCGCTTATATATTGAGCAGCTGGTGCAGGCGCGGCTTTCCGAAATAGCCGAAGCGGAACTTCATGTGGTAATGGAGCCGCCCTGGTCGCCGGATATGATAGCCGAACATGCGCGGCTGTTCGGGTAGGAATTTTGAGCTACACCGGTTCTGACTCCTGAATTAATACCTCGGCGGGAATTTCGAGCTTGCGGTGTATAACTTTTATCTGACTCAGCGAAAGAGTTCGCTTACCGGATAGAATTTCACTTGCGCGCGATTTTGAACCCAATAATTTTGCAAAATCACTTTGTGTCATGCCCAGTTGTTCCATACGAAACTTTATTGCCTCTACCGGATCGGGAGATTCAATTGGAAAGCTCTTTTTTTCATATTCGTCGATTAGAATACCCAGAATTTCTAATTCATCGCCTTCTTCGGTTCCGGGTACAGCATCAATAATTTCATTAATGCGCTCTAATGCTTTATGGTAATCTTGATCGGTATGGATGGGCTGGATATGCATGGTTAAGATATTCTATATTTTCGTTGCATCGATTTTGTCATATTCGGCATGTGTACCAATAAAACGAATGAACACCTGCCCGTAGTTGTAGTTAATTTTAACAACTAATCTGTATGTATTGCCTTTAATATTGAAAACCACTCTGTTGTCAGCAAGTATACTGGCATGAGGGTATTTTTTTTTAATGTCTGCAGGTGAGTTCCATTGGGAATTTACGGCTTCATAAAACCAAGCCTTTAATGCTCCTTCAGAATCAGGATGAATATTCCAGAATTCTCGCAAAGTTTTACGGGCTATAACACGCATCCTTCAATATAATGAGTTCCATTTTTGGGAACAAGAATTTAAATAAAAAACTCTAACCTTTCCCCGTGTCCCGATTCACAAAAATATTATTTCCCCTCCTGATGCTCGCGGCGGCCGGCAGTCTTCTGGTCGGGCTCTATACCGGTCTGGTACGCATGGGAGTGCTGATGCCGGGAGCCGTTGACCTCAATAGCATGCTCCACGGACCGTTGATGATCAACGGGTTTCTGGGCACGCTGATCTCTTTGGAGCGGGCGGCCGCACTCCGCAAGTACTGGACCTGGGCGGCGCCCGTTTGCATGGCGCTCTCAACGGTGTTACTGCTCGCCGGGCAGCCCATGGCAGGTAGTTTCTTTCTCATTGCCGGCTCGTTGGTGCTGGTTGCCATGCTCTTCTACCTGCTGAAGCTGCAGAAAGCTGCCCATCACCTGATTATGCTTTTCGGCGGGATGTCGCTGCTGATCGGAAATATCCTTTTCGTAATGAATTATCCCATTTATGAGCTGATTCTGTGGTGGGTAGGATTTCCGGTGCTGACCATTTTCGGCGAGCGATTAGAACTCAACCGGGTTATGCGACCGCCTCAGCGGGCCGTCACTCTGTTTACCGGACTGATCATCCTTTGGTTTATCACCGCAGCCATGCTGCATCTGGATCGTAGCCTCGGTTGGTATGGAGTCGCGCTGCTTTTTATCGTCATAGCCGCCTGGATGCTTCGCTACGATGTTGCCCGCAAAACCATCCGCTCCACCGAATGGATCCGGTACAGCGCCATCTGCATGATATTCGCCTACGGTTGGTTGATTCTCACCGGCATCTATGGGCTCTTTACCGGATTACCTGTGGCGGGCTCATCCTATGACGCGCTGCTGCACATGATTTTTGTCGGATTTGTGTTCAGTATGATTTTTGCCCACGCAGCCGTAATCATCCCATCCCTGACCGGTTTGCACGTCCCCTACCACCGGTATTTCTATTTACCGCTGGTGTTACTGCACGGATTTCTGTTGATCAGGGTGCTGGGTGATGTTGTTTGGCTTCCGGATCTGCAAACCGTGGGAAGCTACGGAAACCTGGCGGCCATTATTCTGTTTTTCGGGGGGATCATCACACGGTTGGTACAGTCGGTTGCTGTGAAGAAAGTGACCAGGCCGGCTCACAGGGTGTAGTAAGGGGGAGATTAGATAGTGCCTCTAAGAAAACACCAATAGACAGTGTGGTCTGTCAGTAAGCAGTAACCAGTATCCAGTTATCAGTGTAAGTGTGGCAACAAGCAGCCAGGCTGACAACTAATGCCCCTTTTTGGCGTGCTTTGCGATTCATCTACATGTGCCCATTGCTGCTATGCCGACAGCCCGGCTGTGCCGGACAGCCGGCTTCTTTCATAATGAGCATTTTTGGGATGAGCGGAACGCCGATATTGGCGTTTACTTACAGACACTACTCAGAGACACTAATCAGGGTTTTCAGTCAATTCATGGAGATGATTCCAGGGATAAACCGCAATTCCTGAACTGCGCTTTTGAGTTTGATTTCCTGCATATATCACGGCTCCGTTTTCAGAGCCGGTAAGTTTTTTCCAGAATTCAAGGTTTTTAAAAAACTCTTTGGTTATGGTCTGCCCTGATTTTATTTCAACCGGGTATAAATGATCGGGATATTCCATGATGATATCGATCTCACGGCCTGTGCTGTCTCTCCAAAAATGTAATGGCTGGAGGTTTGCGCTGTTATAACGGGACTTCAACAATTCGTTAATCACAAAATTTTCAAACAGGTTCCCTTTCAGGTAGTGAAGGCTCAATTGGTCAGCCTGGTGCAGGCCGAGCAGAGCGCAAACCAGGCCGGTATCATAGAAGTACAGTTTCGGCATTTTGACAATCCGCTTGTTAAAATTTCTATGATATGGCTGCATACGGTAAATAATAAAACTGCTTTCCAGTACCCCGAGCCAGGAATCTACGGTTTTTACATCTACTCCGGTTTCAAGTGCAAGGCTGCTTTTATTGATGAGGTTGCCGATTCTGCCGGCACACAATTTCAGAAATCGCTCAAAGGTGGATAAATCCCCGATATTCTTGATTTGCCGCACATCCCGTTCAACATAAGTCCGGATATAATTGGCATACCAGGTTGGGGTTTCTACGGGTTGATCGTAAACCGGAGGATATCCGCCGTTAAAGATTAATGGGTCCGGACTATCAACATCGTAATCTGATTTACGGATTTCAGTATGGCTAAACGGTAGCAGCCACAGGTAGCCGACCCGGCCTGCAAGGCTTTGTGATATATTTTCCTGAACTAAAAAATTATTAGAACCAGTGAGAATAAACTGGCCGGTTTCAGAGGACCTATCTACAATCTGCTGTAGATAGGAAAAGATGTCCGGAGCCCTTTGAATCTCATCAAAAACAGCCCCGTCTTTGTACTGAGACAAAAAACCGCGGGTATCTTCGAGGGCAAAGCTCCGAATATCCGGATCTTCCAGACTAACATAAGGCTTATCCCGGAAAACGTGTTTCGCCAGTGTAGTTTTCCCGGACTGCCAGGGTCCGACAAGTGCTACTACCTTAAATTGTCGGGTCAGTGATAAAAGTGAGGATTCGGCATCTCGTGGTATGAAATCCATAAATTCATGCAATTTTGGAGTTGGGTTCCATAATTACAGAAAATCCATCAGAGTTTTGGTATTCTACAAATAGAATTGACAGCTTGTTAAGCTGCGGTTTGGCACGGATAATTGGCGCTTATTTAACCTGCATCAAAGAGCGAGGTTACCCCACCACCTACTCCCCGAACAAATAATCCACCACAAAATACGCGTGTGCCCTTACTCCGGTTTTCATGCCGTCTTCGTTGATTTTAAACTCCGGAGTGTGGTGGGGCGGGGCATCCTGCGGGGAGTAACCTTCCGCAAGTCCGCCGACAAATACGTACAGACCGGGAACCTGCTGCTGAAAAAATGAGAAATCCTCCGCGCCGGTAATCGGGTTGATGTGCTCCACATTATCTGCTCCGGCCACATCCAGCAAAGTGGGCAGCATTTGTTCGGTCAGCTCGTGGTCGTTATAAGTTACCGGATAGCCGCGGGTAATTTCCACTTCCGCCTCGGCTCCCATGCTGGCGGCAATAGTTGTAGCCGTGTGCCGGATCTCATCGTGGATTTTATCCTGCATATCCTCATCCAGGGTGCGGATGGTGCCGCTGAACGTCGTTTCTTCGGGGATGATGTTGTTGCGCACGCCGCCTTCAATAATACCTACCGAAATCACCGCCGCCTCGTTGGTCAGCTCAGTTTTACGGCTGATGATCGTCTGCAGTCCCTGAATGATCTGGGCGGATGTAACTATAGGATCGACACCGGTCCAGGGAGTCGATCCGTGCGTTTGCTCCCCGTGCACGGTGATCTCAAAGCTATCCGAAGCGGCCATAATACCTCCGGGCCGGTAATTGATCTGACCGACCGGGGTATTGGAGCTGATGTGCAGACCAAAAACGGTATCTATATTATAATTTTCTATGAGCCCTTCTTCCACCATTAGTTCAGCTCCGCCATCTTCACCCGGAGGCGCTCCTTCTTCGGCCGGTTGGAAGATGAAAACAATTTTCCCTTTCAATTCATCCTGCATGTCGGTCAGAATCTGAGCGGCACCCATCAGCATGGCCATGTGGGTGTCGTGACCGCAGGCGTGTTTTACCGGCACTTCCTCACCACGGAACTCTCCGGTGGCTGTAGATGCAAACGGCACATCGGCACGATCCTCTACAGGCAGGGCATCCATATCCGCCCGAAGACCGATAACCGGTCCGGGGTTACCGGTATCCAGTACGCCAACTACACCGGTATGCGCGATTTCGGTTTCGATTTCCAGACCGAGATCATCCAAAAAACCGGCAATGTAATCGGCGGTTTCAACCTCCCGGTTGGAAAGTTCGGGGTTCTGGTAAAAATGTCGGCGCCACTCGATCACCTGTTCTTCCACTTCATCAGCCGCACGGTCGATGGCTGCTTTAAGTTCATCAGACTGTGCATGGGAAGGTTGATGGGCAACAAACAATCCGGCAAAAATGAGTAAAACGGTAACGGCTCGTAACTTCATAGGAAACCCTGGTTTGTTAAAGATTTTGTAAAACAATATGGGGATTGTCGGGCAGAATTGCATGCAGCGCCGAATTAAATTCGGAATAATAAAAGGATCATCGACTTTTGATGATCTTTTAAATATGAGATCTGTATATGGCATGGAGTGTAACTATTTAATATTCAGCAAGATATAATACTGATGAAAATAGTTTGTATAAATCTTACTTGGTATTTGCTCATAAAATGTTACGTGTGGTAACAAACTAAGCCGGTGTTGATGATAGCATTACCAAGCCCCAAGCCGCTAAAGCCAATGGCAGAACTTAATCTAAGTGATTTAAGCTGTGCGGCATTGTTATTGCTTTTCAATCCGGTAGAAAATCTTAATCAGAGAGATTCTCTACCCAAGCAGTATATGGTAAACCAAAAGGAAAAGTAAGTTTCGGTATCGAGGGTCAGAGTTGTTATTTAAGACTTTAAGCGAAAATCGAGTGCCGCTATTTAAGGAGACTTACTACATCAGGTTTATCATTTGCTGTCGGGGTTGAGGGGAAGGTCTCAAGAGTGAAACAGGGGTTAATTGCACCTCAACTTGCAACAGCTTCCATGTGACTCACGAGGCGGAGCTGTACTTGGCTTCAGGAAATATGGTAACCGGCATCTTTATTGCACTTATAAACCCACAGTGTTACAAAATACTTTTCGGAACTGAATTACAATGGGCCAACCCCAAAAAGTAATTCATTCAATTATTAATAAGGTTTTAAGCTGATGAATAGTAAATACCCCATGTCACAAAACGGTCCCGATGATCTGAGTAAAAACGGTAGGGAGAATTTTGACCAGGCGCGGTTTGGCAATGGTGAAAATGGAAGCAGGCAGAGGAGCAGCGATGAAGTAAGTATCGGGGAGCTATTTAATATTTTATGGGCTCACAAGTTCCTGATCATTTTCATTATGCTTTTGGCCGGTGCTGCGGCGTATTTTTATGCAGATCATCAAACGCCGGTATTTGAAAGCGAGGCATTAATCGTAGTTTCCGATGATCGGTCATCCGGACGGGGACGTGACGGTGGAGTAGGACGTGTGATTGAAACCAGCTATGGTATCGGAGTCGGGAGCAGAATTGATAATGAGCTGGCCGTGTTGCGCTCGAATCGGTTTGCGGGAAGAGTGGCTGAGCGCATCATCCAAAATCCGCTTATGGGGGATTATTCAGAAGAAAGTGATGTTAACGTCGATTCTTTGATGGAAGCAGGTGTTACAGATGGTAAGTTTTGGCCGGTATTGTGGAAGAATTACCCTGAAAACGACAGTCTCGTCAGCAAAGGACAGTTAACCAACAGAATTCAGCAGAATCTTGAGGTGAGCCGGCAGGCGTCAGACTCCGAGATCATAGCCCTGACCTTTCGGAGTCCGTTAGCCGGGGAAACTGCACATATTCTGAATCTCACCCTTGAAACTTACGATGAATTTTCCATAGAAGAGAGCAGAGAACAGATACGGTCGGCGCAGGGATTCCTGGAGCAGGAGAAAAGCCGCGTGAGTGCAAATCTTGAAAGAGATGAAGAACAGCTTCGTGAATTCATGAACAGGGAAGGAATAGTTTCCCTTGATCGCCAGGCCGAAGGATTGATTTCCCGCTTGTCTGAAATGGAAAGTGAGCTTCAAAGAGCCGAAGTAGAAAAAGCGGCAGTGGATTCTGCACTGAAAAATTATCAGAATGAATTGAATGCCATACGGCCCGGACTTGCGGATCGGTATGCCGAAGGAGTGGCTCCCCGGCTGACACGTTATCAGTACC
>SLQI01000258.1 GCA_007131535.1 Balneolales bacterium
CCTTGCTCAAAAACGGCTGCAACCACGCCGGGCTCATCTTCAAAGTTGAGCTCATCCAAAACCGAATCGAGCCGGGCCGTTTCAAGGTCGGTTTCAATTACTGCCGGCCGGGGTTCAGCCTCATAATCCGGGTCCGGTTCAGCTTCGGTGGTAACTTCAGGGGTTGCGCATGCAGAGGCCGCAAAAAACAATACGAAGAAAAAGCTCAATGTAAAATTGTTATAAGCCGGTTTAGTCATCGTCCTGGTTTATTCGTTTGAAAGTAAGCTTTTTTATACCGTCGGTTTCAAGATAAAAGCGATCGTATTTTCCGTCATTATCCGCTTCGAAAGTGAAGGTCCAGGAGTTGAGTGAAAACTCATCCTCATCTCTCCACACCAGCCGGCCTTTGGGTTCATCGCGGCGGTCTATCCGTAAGTCGCCGTCTTTGACCTCGAGTCGCCAGGTCGTACCGTAGGTTTCGTTTTTATAGGTGCCGGCGTACGGTACCAGGTTATCTCTGAACACCTCCTCCAATACAATATCGGCCACCTGCCGGGTTAATGGAGCCGGGCTGATGTTACTTAAGTTGCAAAAAGCGACGATCGAAACCCGCTCTTCGGGAAAGCGAATGTAATTAGAGCGAAACCCCATATAATTGCCGCCATGCCCCACTGTTTTAAGTGCTTTGTAATCTCCGAGCCGCAAACCGGTTGCATAGTCGGTGGAATCGTTATTGTTAAGTTTACCCGGTTCGGTCATGCGTTTTTCAAAGTCTGATAGCGGGGTTTTGTTTTCATAAAAATTGCGATCCCACCGGGCAAAGTCTTCAATAGTCGTAAATAACCCTCTTGCTCCTACCCTTTCAAGGTTACCGCGATAAAATTCGCTGAAACCATCCGAAGCAGGCCGGTAACTCATGCTTCGATTGGGAACAACCATGCCGGCATCGTCATGAAAGTGGGTGTGCTTCATGCCGGAAGGCTGGAAAAAATACTTGTCGGTGTATTCACGCAGTGTCATATCGGTCAGGTTGTTCACCAGTACCGACATAAGGAAATATCCGGTATTGTTGTAAATATGGCGGGTGCCGGGTTCAAAATTGAGATCGCGCTGGTTACGCACCATCTCCATGACATCCTGATCGTCAAACCTGGGGTTGAGTCCGCGTCCATCTATAGACAGGAGGTTGAACAAATCCCGTAATCCGGAAGTGTGATGAATGAGCTGGCGGGCGGTGATAGGTTTTTCAAATTCCGGGAGCTCCGGGATATAGGCGCGCAGGTCTTCATCCAGATCCAGTTTTTCCTGTTCTTCCAGTAACACAAGCGCAGCCGCTGCAAATTGCTTCGAAATTGAAGCGATCATAAACCGGGTGTCACTGCAGATCGGAATGCCGTAGTCCAGATTGGCCATGCCGTAACCATTGGTATAAATCAACTCCCCTTCATACATGATCCCGAGCGCACATCCGGGGGAGTTCTCTTTGTCATAATCCTTAAAAACGTTATCGATTTCTGTCGAGTCGATGGTTATATAAGACGGAGGAACCCCCATGGATTCCGAAACATTCAACACAGCCCATCCGACGCAAAAAACGATAAGACTCAGAAGCCTGACTTGCATAACTTTCTATATATTCACAATGATAACCAACCAGTTTAGCCGTGCTGTCATGATTGAGAGTGTCACGGTAATTTGTACGTACCGCAACCCGGGAGAACCAGCCTGAATTAAAGGGTAACAGGTTAACCGCAATTGCAGGAGCAACCATCTACCCGGCATCCTCAATGCCGACAGTCAGCAGAATAATGATGTTAATAAACAAAATGTAAAGATCAATTAAAACACCCGGGGCATATTTATAGCAGCGAACCGGTGCTGATTTTTTGGAGTTCGGGTGATACACAGTAAAATGTTAGGGCTGCCTCGGTTTAAAATCTTTCAATTTTACAGAATAAACACCACGGCGTTCCCTTTTCCGTTGAACCCGATATCCGTTAGTAGCGGTTATGACTTTAATGTGGCATTCGAACCTAACCTTGCCGGACCGGCAAAAAGTTTTCCTGATTTGGCCCATTACAGATTAGCAACCATTTCAAAGATCAAAAAAATATGAGTGAAACCTTAGCGCAGCGTGCAGAAAAAGCTCTGAATACTATTTCCGGTAAAGTTGACCCGATACTTGCATCCACCTCAGACCGGGAACAGGTTCTTCAGAAAATTTGTGAACTGTTGGCCACTGAAATTCCAACCTATGATTGGGTAGGATTTTACCTGACAGATCCGGATGCGGAGCGGGAGCTGGTTCTTGGTCCATATGTGGGCGAGCCAACCGATCATACCCGGATTCCTTTTGGAAAAGGCATATGCGGTCAAGCTGCCGATACCAAAGAGACGTTCGTCGTCAATGACGTCAGCGAGGAAACGAATTACCTGTCGTGCAGCCCGGAAGTCAATGCTGAAATTGTGGTTCCGATGATCAAAAACGGAGAAGTTCTTGGCGAATTGGATATCGATTGCCATGAAAAAGGGGTGCTGACGGATAAGGACCGGCAAGTACTGGAAGATATTTGTTCAAAAATTGTTGAAGAACTGTACTGAACGTTCCGGTAAAAACTTGGTTTTAAATAGGAACCGGCCGGATAAATAAGAGTGCATCACGGAGTGAGGCCGGGGTTGAACCGGTACTGCTCTCCGGGCGAAGTGAATATAATTCAACAACAGACTTTAACTTCCGGGATTATTATGACGCTTAAACCATTGATCACACCAGAGGATGATCGAGGATTTTCGATCCACACCATACCGTTCGGGTTTGGTGAAGCAGGCGGAAAACAAGCCGCCGCGCTGTCGGCTTTGGGTAATCAAGTGGTGCAGCTTGAGTCCCTTGCTACCCACGGCTTTTTGCCCGGATTTGAGGAACACATCAAAATGTGTAGCAGATACGGCGGATTGAATCCGATGTTGCAAATGGGGCGTCATCGTCTGGGGGAGCTGCGCTCATTATTGCAGGATTTGCTGCAGACCGGCTCCGAGCTTGACAAGGATCGGACGCTCCTTGCCAATATTACCCACCCTATTGATGATACCTATCTAATGCTGCCCGTATATATCGGGGATTATACCGACTTCTACGCTTCAAAATATCATGCTGAACGGGTGGGGGCGATGTTTCGCGGAAAAGAGCAGGCGTTGCAGCCTAATTGGCTGCATCTGCCGGTGGGCTATCACGGGCGCGCCAGCAGCATCGTACCAAGTGATAGAATAATTAATTGGCCAAACGGACAAATGCCCGGAGAGAACGGTCCGAAATTCGGGCCTTCAAAAAAAGTGGATTTTGAGCTTGAGTTCGGCTGTCTGACGGCATCCGGAAATCTACTCGGCGAGCCGGTTAGCGCTGAAGAAACCGGCAATATGATCGCCGGATTTCTGCTCGTCAACGACTGGAGTGCCCGGGATATCCAGGCATGGGAGTATGTGCCTCTCGGACCGTTTACTTCTAAAAACTTTGCTACTTCCGTTTCTCCGTGGGTCATACATCCGGATGCGCTGGAGCCCTTCAAAACCGAAGGGCCTACTCCGGAAGTCCACCTGCAATCCTATCTGCAGCAAACCGGATTAACGCATTACGATATTCAGTTAGAGGTCTACCTGAAGCCGGCAGGAACCGATCGGGAAGTGCGGATATGCCAAACCAACACACGGCATTTGTACTGGTCTATGGAGCAGATGCTGGCACATCAGACGGTGACCGGCTGCAATATTCGCTCCGGGGATCTTTATGCTTCCGGCACGGTGAGCGGTCCGAAACCCGAAAACGGAGCCTGTCTGCTGGAGCTTACGGAAAACGGGCAGTCCCCTATTGCTCTGGATGGAGGCAAGAAACGCACTTTTTTGGAATCGGGGGATGAAGTCATCATGAGAGGTTTTGCCGAGAAAGGTGAAGTGCGTGTGGAAATGGGGGAAGTGCGCGGGCAGATTGGTGAGTAAACCCCTACTTCCCGATTAAAAATGCGCGGGCAATCGCATAAAATTGGCCTGGTTGATCCAGAAACGCGTAATGACCGGCATGCTCAATGGTTACCAGTGCGGCGCCTTCGATGCCTTTTTCCATGCGCCTGGCCTGATCCATCGGGGCTGCGGTATCATCTTCACCCCAAAGAAGCAATACTTCTTTATTAATTTGCGGGAGTTGATCATCAAGGTGCTCATTGACAACATTGATGAAGGTTTGGCGCATGGTTTCATCAAGCCGGCGGTAGTCGGATGAACCAAGGGCTTTCCATAAAGCGGTACCACGCAGCCAGGCCAAACCTTGCTCCCTGAGCCGTCCGGGCAGAAGCCGGAAGGGAGCTTTCAGGGTTTTGGCGGTGTACAGGCGAAAGTAGTAATTCCAGGTTCGTTTTGGTTTAAGTCCGGCACCTCCGGTAATCAGTGCTCGGCCCACCATGCAAGCGTGTTCGGATGCCATGAGCTTGAGCATAATACGCCCTCCGAACGAATGAGCCAGGATATCGGCGTGACCACCGAGGTAGCTTATAAATGCTTGGGTCAGCCGGGAATAATCATCCACGCTCCAGGGTTCCGGCGGAGCAGCCGTTCGCCCGAAACCGGGAAGGTCAGGCACATAGCAGGTGTAGCGGTCGGCCAGACTTTTAGCCAGCGGCAGCATTACCTGCGCGCTGCTACCCCAGCCGTGCAAAATTAACAGGGGCGGGCCGCTGCCGGTTTTATCGTAATGTACTTCGATCCCCTCAAATTCCCAGGAGTGTCGTGTGATTGATGCGGGCATATCAGGAGTCGGATGCTTTGGCGACCATTTCCCGGGCACTGGCCACGGCATTTTCGCTCACTTCGGTACCGCTTATCAACGCCGCCACTTCTCTGATGTGTTGATCCTGATCAAGCGGGGTGATATGGGTGAGGGTGCGATGGTCGTCTTCATGTTTTTCTACGCGGTAGTGATGATCAGCCTGGGAAGCGATCTGGGCTTGATGGGTAATCGCAATAATCTGGCACTGCCTTGAAAGCCGGCGCATCGTATCGCCCACCTGCTCGGCCACTGCGCCGCTAATTCCGGTGTCGATCTCATCAAAGATCATCACGGGCAGATGCTGTTCTTCAGCCAGGACGGATTTCAAAGCCAGCATCACCCGGCTGATTTCACCACCGGAAGCCGTTTTGGCCATCGGGCGGGGCTCTTCTCCGCGGTTGGTGCTGATGTGGAAAGCCACATGTTCGCATCCGTGAGCGGTCGGGGTTACCTTCGTGCCGTTGAGCTCCATCCAGCCGTTTTCGTCGGCCAACGGCTGCTGGTGTAAACGAAACTGTGCATGCGGGATGCCCAGCCGGGCGAGTACTTCGCATATCTGTTTGCCCAGCCGCTCACCGATTTGGGCACGGCCCGCGCTCAGATCATTTGCGGCTTGTTTCAGTTGATCAATCGAATTATTGAGCTCCTGCCGCTTTTTTTCCACTTCAAGGTCTACGTTGTCGGCGAGGTCCAGCTCACTTCGCAGTTGTTCCCGGTAGGTGATCAATTCTTCGGGGGACCGATTATACTTTTTCTCCAGGCGCCGGAGTTCGTTTCTTTGAGAACGAAGATGATTAAGCCGTTCCGGGTTGAATTCAATATTATTCCGATATCGCTCGGTAGCATCCAACAACTCCCGAAGGCTGATGGTTGCGGTATTCAACTCTTCAACATAATTCTTGAACTCATGCTCGATTTCGGCCATTTCCTGCAGCGCCAGTTGAATCTGGCCGAGCAGATCCATCACATTGATATCGGCCCGTGAGCCGAGTTCATTGATCAGTGCCGCCTGCCGGTCCAGCTCTTCGGCATGATCAAGTTTGTTCATTTCCTCATCCATTTCAGCCAGTCGCCCGGCATCAAGCTCGAGCTCTTCAAGCTCTTTGAGCTGGTAGCGGTACATTTCGGCCTTTTCCCGGAGTTCGTCTTCACGTTTCTTTAAATCCAACAGCTCATTGCGTCGGGTGCGTGCCTCTTCAAAGGCCGTCCGGTAAGCAGATACCTGCCGTTGAACGTCGCTGAAGGCATCTACCAGTTTGCGATGATGTTCTTCTTTAAGCAGTAGCTGGTGGTCGTGCTGACCGTGGAGGTCAACCAGTAAATCACCGGTTTTGCGCAGTACCGAGACCGCTACCGGGGAGTCGTTAATAAATGCGCGACTGCCACTTTGCCGGATTTCACGGCGAAGAATAATAGGATCGGCCCGGTCGATATCATGCTCATTCAGCAGTGAAAGAATCAGGGGGTCGTCATTGATCCGGATTTCAGCCTCCGCGATGGCCTTGTTGGCACCCTGGCGGATGATCTCCGTATCGGCGCGCTCTCCGAGTACCATATTCAAAGCACCCAGAATCACTGATTTACCGGCGCCGGTCTGCCCGGTAAGGATGTTCAACCCTTGACCGAACTGCACTTCCAGCTCATCAATCAGCGCAAAGTCTTTTATGTAAATCCGTTCAATCACGATGAATGGGATTCGGTCGGTTCTGATTACAATGAGGATAAAGGTACATCATTTCAACGACAAACCGGAAATGTGATTGATGATTTTTGCTACTTAGTGTCTGTAAGAAAACTCATGATGCCATTTGGAAACAACAGGTAATTAAGGTAAATCAGTAGATTAAGAAAAATTGGGTATTTGGCTCCATGAGTTGCTTTAAACCAATTACCTGAAC
>SLQI01000513.1 GCA_007131535.1 Balneolales bacterium
CCAGATCATAAATTTTCGCATCCGCCTTTTTAGCTCCATGGTCTTCTTTGGTATATAAGTGGAGCTCTTTGGATTTAAAATCATACACGCCTCTGAATTCATTGCCGTAACCCAACGGCCAGTTGGCCGGCACCGCTTTGATCCCCAGTTTCTTTTCTACATTGCTCATTACCTCAAGGGGGTCCATACCGGGGCGGTCACATTTATTCACAAAAGTGACGACCGGAGTCTTTCGCAGCTTACAAACCTCAAACAGCTTTTCGGTCTGCTCCTCAACACCTTTGGCCACGTCTATAACCATCAGGGCGCAGTCAGCGGCGATCAAGGTGCGGAAAGTGTCTTCGGAAAAATCTTTGTGCCCCGGAGTATCCAGAAGATTATAGCGGATGCCGTCAAGTTCAAATTTCATTACCGAAGAGGTAACCGAAATTCCACGGTCCTGCTCAATAGCCATCCAATCGGAGGCCGCATGGCGGGAGGCTTTCCGTTGCTTGATTGAACCCGCTTCGTGGATGGCCCCGCCGTACAGCAGCAGTTTTTCGGTGAGCGTAGTTTTACCGGCATCCGGGTGGGAGATTATGGCAAAAGTCCGGCGCCTCTTACTTTCTTCCAGAATCGGATTACTGCTTTGTTGGGTTTCGGTAGCTTCTTTGGAACTCATGAGGTTTTATTGATCTATAATTTCGGTTTAGTAAACTCAAAAAACGATTCCGTATTGCAACAAAAGCAAAATGGAGAGGGAATTCATAATAAATAAGCCGTTTCCGGGAAAAACTCAGAAGCAAAGTAAAAAAAAGCCGGCCATCTGCAACGCGAGGACGCGAGGTGATGATGGGCCGGTGCGGGGTATCCGCTCGGCCGTCGTTTATGTTTTTATGCAGGTTTATGTCACCTCTTCAATAGTGCCACCGAAAGCGGGGCTAAAATCTCGAGACAACGGCAATTACAAGGTACAATACTGCGGCTGCGTCACACGAATGATCAGGCCAAATTTAGATTCAGTTATTTTGATATTCATAACCCGGACTTTATGATTATTGGATTTAGTTAATTTCCGTTGCATAAATTTCCATCTGTACTCGAAAAATCATTCTGCAATAATTGCGGTATAAAACCTTTATATTGGGCTATCGATCGTAAATTTCACTGGTGAATCATGGCTTTCAATCCGCACGTATCGGTTATAGTGGTCTTGCAAAATTGTGCAGAGGTGCTTGAAGAGCCGCTAAGCCAGCTGCTTGATATCAGCGAGGTGCCTGTTGAGCTGATTATTATTGATGATGCCTCCACCGATCACACCTCCGATGTCATCACCTCTCTTCTGGATAACCATGAAAGCGATCACCACTATTTCTTCCCGTTTGAAGATGCCCGCGGCCGGGCCAATGCACTGAACTTTGCCTTAGAGCAGATCAGTGCCCCTTACATCTGGATGGTAGATGATTTAACCGATTTGCAAACCGGCTTTCTGAAAGATGCGCTGGATAAACTTCGGGACAGCCGGGCTTCCTTCTTGTATTCCGGACAACCGCCATTGCCTGAACACTTGCACGGGTTGATTAATGAATATGAAAACCTGCTTGTGAGTGTCGAAGACCGGCACTTTCTATGGAAGTGGTTTGATATCCCAGCTGCCGAACGATTTTTAAATCCCTTCTGGAGTGACCGGCACGGACTGGAACTGGCATTACGAGTGCGTAACCGGGTTGAATATCTGCACACCGATCCGGTGTTTTCGCCGCGGGAAACCTCGCCTGCCCCGGAAATGCGTCGGAACCTGCTGTATTCTTTACTTTATCAGCCGGAACTGACCACTACCCTGCGTGAAGAGATTTTCCGAAAAATCCGGGCCGAGGATGAAGTCGTGCTGGATCAAAAAAGGAAAGCCTGGATAGACGAGCAATATCAGCGGGCGGTACATCAGGTGGAGGAAAATCGTACCGAGGAAGCGTTGGTTACCCTGGATGCCATTCTTGAAATTGAACCGGAAAACCGGCAGGTCGAAGAGCTGAAAAACAAGGTATTGAAACGACTCCGCCGTCACGAAGAAGTATCCGAGCCAGAGGAGGATAGTGAGGGTGCCCGGGATTCCGGCGGATCGGTCGAAGCGGGGCCGGAACAGGCCGGGGTGGGAACCCGGCAGAAAGATATATTTGAAGAACAGGCGGATGAAACATCGGAGCCGGTTACTGAGGATCATCACCCCGAAAAACAAAACGAGCCGGAGGCGGCTCCGACTTCAAAAAAACCGCCGGAGGCGGTGGTAACGTTGATCATCCCGACAACCGGGGACGGAAAGCCCCGGCTGGAAGCGTGCCTCAATTCGGTTCAGCAGTTTTGTGACCCGGATAGTACCCGGTTAATTGTTGTAGATAATGCCAGTGTGGATGATACAAGCGAGTTTTTGGAACAGCTTCAAAACGAGAGCCGGCCGGGCTGCCGGGTGATTGCAAATTCGTACAACCAAGGGTTCGGGGCTTCGGTAAACCAGGCGCTGGAAGAGGTGGAGACTCCCTTTGTGTGCATTATGCATTATGATGTCGTTTTGCACGAAGACACCCCGGCTAAACTGATTCGGCTGCTGGAGGATTCCGAAGTGGACGTGTTGGCGCCAACGGCAGAACAAGCGGCAATTGAAGCGCAGCAGCCCGGAAAGTCAGACGCAGAAAAAGAGGTAGTGGAGTCTTCCTATGTAGAAAGTTTTATGATGACTTTTCGGCGGGAGGTTCCCTACCGGTTTGATGAAATTTTCGGTCCGGCTTATTTCGAGGATTTTGATTTTTGTAACCAGGTAAGATCTAACGGCGGCCGGTGTGGTGTAGCCGTAAACCTAACGGTTGAGCATAACGGTGGTGTTTATCTTAACCGAATGGGACTCACCCCCCTGGATAAGCCTTACTGGAAGAATCTATCCACCTTTAACCGAAAGTGGAATCTGGAGCCGCAGATTACTGATGAGTTTGCCGAGTATGATGATCTGACGCAGCTGGCGCTGATCGGAGAGGAGATCAACGTATTTTATCCGGAACCGCATTTGGCAGAGCATATCCGTGGTTTGTTAACCAGTGAAATGCGCACGGAACTGATGGAGTCTAAATTTACGGCTGAAGCCCTGGATGCCTTGATCCGGGCGATGATTGCGGTAAATGAGCGGGAGTTGATGCGGCGTTTTGAAGAGCAGCTCGCGGATTTTGAGATCAACCAGGAGTTGTGTTATCTATTGGTTCAGTTTTACTTCGATAACAACATTTTTTCCCGTTGCCTGAAATACATTGATGCGCTCGGCCCGCAAGAGACGTTCCGGTTCTCATTTTACAGACTGAAAATAGCCGTGGCCGAACGGGATTTCTCCCACGCTGTAGCTTTACTTGAAGAGCTGATGCAAGCCAATCCGATACATCCCGGAATGTTAAAATTTGCAGGGGATATTCACCGGGAAACCGGAAATCAGGAGGAGTCGGAAAAGTTTTATACACTGGCCGCCCGTCTCGATCCCTTCAGGTTTCCCAAACAGGAGACAATGGAGTAAGCCTATCTGAAGTTCCAACCGCTCTGAGAGATTTCCAGCAATTCAAGCAATTTCTTGAAGTCTTTGACCCGGTGATGTTCTTGCCGCTTTTCGTAGCTGTTGATAAAATTTCTCAGTGCACGGGCAAGCATATCAGCAGGGTGAGCGGCCTCGAAGTGATGTTTATTGGGTCGGATGCCGCATTTCTTGAGGAAGTAAGCGCATTGCTCAATACGAACTTCGGCTCCGTTATTGAACGGATCTACATATACAAATTCATTTTCTCTGCCTGCCTGATACCTCAGTAAAAAATGCATGGGCATGTTTACGCCTTCGAACGGAAGCCCGAGGCGGCGGCCGACAAATAACGCCACCATCGCCAGGCTGATAGGTATGCCTTCCCGCCGCTGGAGCACCAGGTGGAAATAGGAGTTGGCAGGATCAAAATATTCCTTGCCTGCCGGGCGGAACTGTTCGGTATCAAAAATGTGGTGCAGTGTAATTTTGCAAGCTTCTGCAGTAGTTAAGCCGCTAATTAGCGGGATGATTTTATCGGCTATCTCATCAAGTTGGTGCTCGTATATTTCTGTTCGAATAGTGGGACTTTCAAAACGGCTCAGAATAAAAACTCCTTTTTCAAGATTCGAGAGAGTTTCTACTCCATTTTCCAGGAAGCGGATAAAATCCTGTTCGAGGGAACAGAGACTGATTTGCCTGATAATACCTTGGATTCGCCGCTGAAGCCGTGTATCGCGTGATCCGCAACAATATTCATCCAGTAGGGGTATAGCCTTTTCACCCAACTCAAACAATCGCTTTCGGGCTTCCTTATGAACGTAGACATCAGGATCTTCCAACAGTGATGCCAGAGACTCAACCTCGCTTCTACTTACATTACCCTGTTCATGACTGATATCCACAGACATCGTCTTATCGGTTTTTTGAATATATCCTGCTTTACGCCCCGTTAAACCATAATAAATGTTTCAACATTCCGCCGGCAGTTACGGGCGAATGTCGGGCTTGTGACTCTTCTTTGCAACAGCTTAAATAAGAATTTCGTTTGAATGCGTTTTGAGCTTTGCACCGAGCCTTGTACCTTTGGGCAAATTTTCAAAATTAAACTCAATGGAGATGAACATTTATGGATATTTCCATCACTTCAGAAACTGGATTGCTGAACGGGGTTATTGTACATACGCCCGGGCGTGAAGTATCGCTGGTAAATCCTGAAATAAAGGACGAGCTGTTATTCGATGATATTATTTACGAAGAAGATGCCCGGAAAGAACACCTTGGAATGCTGGACGTGTTCCGTACCGTAATGCCGGATGAAGGTCAGATTTTTGAGGTTACGGATTTAGCCCTGGAATGCTTCCGGGATGAAGCGGCTCGTCATTTTTACATTGAGTTGCTGGATAAGGTTCAACCGGACTTAAATATCACACCGATTATTGAGGATCTTAAGAAACTGGAACCTGACGAACTGTTGGAGTTTGTTGTCAGCGGTACCACTGCATCGCTGCCTCATTTTTCACTGCATCCTTCCCCGAATCTTCTTTTTACGAGAGATCTTGCCGCAACTGTACCCGGAGGGGTAATATTGTCGCGAGCGGCACGCAAAGCCCGTATGCGGGAGTCTATTCTGATGGAAACTCTGGTTGAATACCACCCGCTGTTCAGCAAAGTTAAGGAGGATGCCATCCGTATAGGTGAACAGGACAGTATTGAGGGCGGAGATATTCTGATAGCTTCTTCTGAGCTGGTATTGATCGGCATGAGTGAGCGCACAACCTTCAGCGGTCTTCTGAAAGCCGCGCGCGAACTGCTTGAGCGACAGGTGAAAACGGTATTAGTGGTGGATATACCCAAACAGCGTTCGTCCATGCATTTGGATACCATCTTCACCTTTAGCAGCCCGAATGAATGTATATCATTTCCACCAGCAATAAACGACCGTTTCAACAACGTTGCTGCACTGGAACTGCAAGACGGGCAAATTGTTACAACTCCGAAATATTCGCTTAAATCGGCGCTGGAGGAATATCTCGATCATGAAATGACCTTTATCAAATGCGGCGGTGAGGATAAAACCAATCAATTCCGGGAACAATGGACGGATGGGGCTAACGTTTTTGCTCTTGCTCCCGGTGTTATTGTGGGGTATGATCGAAATACAAATACATTCGAAGCATTGCGCCGGCAAGGGTATGAAGTACTCAATCAATATGATTTTATTGAATCATTTAAAACAACCCGGTTTGAACCGAACTCTTCGATTAAGCTGGCTATCAGCTTTGAAGGTAACGAGTTGTGCCGGGGTAGAGGCGGAGCACGTTGTATGACCATGCCGCTTAATCGTTCCTGATGATAGAATTTTGAGAGATCCAGAATTATACGAAAAATACGAAGATCAGCTAACGCTAAGCGGCACGAAAAAACCCGATGAGACGGTGCGACCGCCTAAAAAAGTAATTGCCAAGCACTTAGTTCTTTTTATACTAACGTTTGCTTCGGTATCTTTTACGGTTGTGGCGTGGGGGTTTATCGGTCATAATGCTATAGCTGAAACGCTCACGGATCTGATTTTCTGGGAGGGAGTACTTTTTGCCGCTCTGTTTCTGGGGTTTCTCGGAGCCCATGAATTCGGGCATTATTTTGCGGCATTCCGGCACCGGGTTAATACCACGTTACCTTATTTTATACCGGTACCCATTTTATCTCCCATAGGCACGGTCGGGGCTGTAATTCGGATTAAGGAACGCATAGATGAAACCCGGAAACTGTTTGATATTGGTGTGGCCGGTCCCATTGCCGGGTTCGTTGTTTCACTGATCATTCTTTTATACGGTTTCTTCACCTTGCCGGAACCGGAACACATCGCAAACTTTGCCGGTCATGATCGCACGGTTGAATACATCCAGGAGCACGGTGCTTTTCCGGATGAACCGCTTGCCGAAGAGGCTGAACAGCTTATGGTGCTGGGCAATACGCTGCTTTATGGTATTTTGGCTTCATTCTTCGAAGATGCGCCGCCTTTATGGGAGGTCTACCATTATCCGTTTTTGTTTGCCGGCTGGCTGGGCCTTTTTTTTACCGCGTTGAATTTAATGCCGGTCGGGCAACTCGATGGTGGCCATATCCTGTATGCGCTGGTGGGATATCAACGCC
>SLQI01000152.1 GCA_007131535.1 Balneolales bacterium
ATCTCCGCCTTCATTTCGGATAACCAGTTCGCCTCCGTCCATCACTTTATTCAATCTGAAGTGAATTGGAACGTCAGAGACCTCCTCGTTTATGGTGATTTTATCGGTGTGAGCCTTAACCTCTCTACCAGCCAAAGTTGCCGCCAGAGTATTCGTGACTCCCTCCGACATACTTTGCTGCTGATCACTCAGATGCTCCAGCCCGTCATTAACATTAATAAGCTGTTCCACTGAGTTAAACTGAGCCAATTGAGCGGCAAACTCTGCCCCGTCCTGCGGATTGATCGGGTCCTGATTCTGAAGCTGGGCAACAAGCAATTTTAAGAACTCATCTTTGCCCAATTCAGCATTGTCATTTTTCCCGGTTGCATTCGCAGGGCCCGGACCCATGCCGCCTTGTAGTTGAGAAATATCCATATCAGATGGATTTAACCTGTCCATTCGTTATTGTTCGTCCCCATAAACCGGGGTGCTGTCGACTCCGTGTCAGAGTCTGATATTGCAGAGTTCTCCTCTATATCGGCTAACCCTTCACCCGGGAACGGTGCCGCATTTTCATCAGGAGCTCCCTGCTGTTCGCCCTGCATCTCAAACTCCAGCTCCACTTCGCTGGATAGCTGATTTTCGAGATGCGCTTTCAGATCCATAATGTTGGTTTGTAATAACTTGGCAATTTCACTGCTAAGCGAGCCAAGCTGAATATTTATTTTGCCACCTGACTGGCGAATAGCCACATCCAGTGATTGTCCGTTACCCAATTGTATGCGCTGGCGCTGCCAGCCATCCTGATTTTGGGAAGAACTACTCTGAAAGGTCCGAGCTATCTCCACTACCTTTCCGGTTACTTCCCTCCGCATATACGCAAACTGATTCTGAGTCTGCTGCAACCGGTCCGTTGCTTTAGGATCAGAAATCTTGGCTTCATCTTTTTGATCGGAGCCTTTTTCCTGAACCTCATCAAATTCCAAAGAGCCGAAAGTCTTTCCTGTACCGCCTTTTGAATTTACCTCCACTGCTGATTCGCGAAACGCGGAGTTTCCGGTTTGTTGAGCCGAACTTTGTTCACCACTGCCGGTGTTCCTGGTCTGCTCAGCACCGGCCGCTTGTCGGTCGTAAGATAACCTGGCCCGGTCATTATTCAATGGGGTTCTACGCCCCCGCCCCTCTTCTTTTTCGACTTCTTTTACCTTCGACTTAAAAAGTTCTCCGGATTCGGGTTTCTGCTGCTCTGAAATTTTCTCCTCTTTAGCACTTAACCGGGACGATAAAACACCATTATCCTGCTGCCGGCCAACGTTGCCTGTTTTTTTAATCTCGCCTGATTCCCGGGGAGATTGCTTCGTTACATTTTCCCGACCTGTACCGGAAAAAACGCCCGGACCTCGTTTTTGAGAAACATCTCCATTCCGAATCCCATTTTCGGCTACTTTTCGGGTTGATTCAGCCGTTTTTCCGGTATCCCGTTTTTCCGAACCCGCTTCCTTTTCATTTAGCGGAGTACCCATCCTTTTTGCAGTATTATCAGCTTTTACTGATGAATCCTGCTTAAATTCCACTTTACCCTTCTGCTTTTCACCAGACTTCTCTATAGTTGCCTTTGTTGCTTCGGCAGATTTACCTGCGTTGATCGCATTTTTCTTTGCATCAGCTTTAATCCGCTCTCCGGGTTCAGTTTTATCTGATGATGCTGATGCAGATTTTCCATTTACAAGCCCGGTATCTTGCGACTTTTTCAGCCCCGGGTTTCCATCCTTTCCGGACTCCGGCTTCAGCTGCGTAACCCCGCCTTCACTACCAGCTGATTTTTTGCTCCCGGCCGCCGTTTTATCAGCAGAAGCGGAATCCGGCTTTTCAGTCCTCAAACCGGCTTTTACTTCACGTGATAATTTGCTGTTCTCTCCTGAAGCTTCTGCTTTTTTTCCACCGGTTCGAGTCTTTAGATCAGAAGAATTGCCTTGTTCTTCTTTTACCTTTGATTTGCTATCGGCTGAATCTGGTTTTTGTACTTCCTTACCGCTTTTTCCCGATTCACCTTTCAGCTCAGATACGCTTATCCGGGGATTAGTTTTATTTGTCGAATTTACTTTTGCAGAGTTTCCAACCGAATTTTCGGTTAGCTTTGATTTTCCGGAAGTATCTTTTTTCTCAACCGTCAGATCCGATTTTACACGAAGATTTTCACGAGAAGTCTTTACATCTTTTTTAGTTCCCTCCTCTACCTTCTCCGAATCCGCCGTTTTAGCCGTTATTATGTTCTTTTGATTACCGCTTTTAGAATCAGTTGCGGCTCCAGAACTGTTATCCTGTCGCTTATTCAATTTTTGAACAAGTTCTGCCGATTTTTTCTCTTCTCCGCCTAATTTGGCTTTGTCAAGCTTCAGGCTCACCTTCATCCCGTTTTTAAGGCGGGTTTTTCTTACATCTTTACCTGCATCAGAATTACCTTTTTGATCTTTTCCGGATCCTTTTCCTTCGGTATTTACTTCCAGGCCGAATTCTTTCAGCTTTTCTTTTAAGTCTGATGAAAACAGGTTATCTGAGGCCGCCTTTTTTGACTCGGATGACTGATCGGCCTTTTTCTTCAGAAAATTAACGATGTCTTGTTGTAACTGTATACTCATGAGGAAGCCCGGTTTACCAGTTCTGCTGCAACCTCGGGATCCAGTGCCCGAAGCAGCTGTTGACGTTGTATATTACTGGAGTGCTCGTAAAGCTCAAGCAGCCTGTCTTCACTCAGATGATTCACAATCGGTGCAAGCTCCTCTTCATTTAACAAAAGCAGGTTACTGGCTATTTCCTGAAGTCGTGCCTGCATGTTTCCATCGTCCGGCTCCTCTTGCAAATCCTGCGCAAGCTGTTCCGGATCAACTTCTTCATCTTCGTCAACGACCTCTTCAACCGCCTCAAGCTCTTCGGCAGCTGCGAGCATAGTTTCCATTTCCTGCAGCTCCTCTTCCTGCTCATGCGTTAGCTCAGAAAGCGAGTCGATCACCGCAGAGTTTTCCTCGTCCTGTTCCCTCAGCTCTTCCAGCTCTTCTTCCAGGCTCCTGATTTGAGCCAGCAAGTCGGTAACCGCCTGAGGGCCGAACTGTTCGTAGTCATATTCGTAAAAATCGCCCAGATCAAACTGGCCGGAGAGTTCATCATCCGGTGGATTAATGTACGGATACAGATAAAACGACAGCACTAAAAAGATTATAAATGCTGTCATCATGATCACAAGCCATATCAAAAGCCTTCTAAGAAACATGGTTACTTCTCGTAACTATTATACATCTGAGTTGCAATTTCATTGAGCTGTTCCTGCTCGAGCCTCTGTAGCTCTTTAAAAAAGGTTTCTTTTTCTTGAGATTCAAGGGTTTTAATTATTTTGGTGCGTTTGTTGGCTTCAACCAGTTTTTTGCGCTCGGCTTCGGCCTCATTTTCGGCACGAGCCAATTGTTCATTAACGGATTTCAGCTTTTTATGCATTTCGTGAACCCCGGCATAATGCTGCTGAAATACCGTTGGTCTGATGACATCCTGACTGCGGATATCCCGATCATTGATGTCCTGTATATTGCTTTTTATTGCCTCTGCCTGTTCCTCCAGCCGGGTTTTATTCTGGAGAGCCTGCGCATAGCGCATTTTTTGCTGCTCTTCTTCATGTTCCCTTACACGAAGAACCGGTGCCAGTTTAAATTTAAACTTTTTCATGCGCTACCTCCGGACTCCTTTTGCAGGACGGCTGCAAGCCGGCTCCAGATATCCTCATCAAGGGCATTTTCATTCATATCCTGAATGAGAAATTCGTTCAGCTGATCAATTCGGGAAATGGCAAAATCGATCTTTGGATTGCTGCCTTTTACATACGCACCGATGTTAATCAGGTCCTCCGCTTCACGATATTCGGCCAGCACTTCGCGGGCTCGTTGCACAATCTGCCTTTGCTCATCGGTTACCACCTTTGGCATCACCCTGGAAACACTTTCCAGCACATCTATAGCCGGGTAGTGATTGCGGTGTGCCAGATCACGCGAAAGGACAATGTGCCCGTCAATAATTGAACGGACCGCATCGGCTATGGGCTCATTCATATCGTCACTATCTACCAGCACGGTATACAATCCGGTTATGCTCCCGACCGGCGTTCGTCCTGCCCGTTCAAGTAATTTAGGAAGCCGGGCAAATACACTGGGTGTATAACCTTTGGTCGTTGGCGGCTCACCCGAGGCAAGCCCGATCTCCCTCTGTGCCATGGCTACTCTGGTGACGGAATCCATCATCAAAACCACATCATTGCCGAGGTCCCGAAAGTATTCGGCCAGGGCAGTTGCTGTATACGCTCCTTTCATCCGGCTCATTGCCGCCTGATCGGACGTGACTGCGACGACCACCGAACGCTTCATGCCCTCTTCCCCGAGAGCATCGTCTATAAATTCTTTTACTTCACGCCCCCGTTCGCCGATAAGGGCGATCACGTTAACATCGGCGCTGGTGTTTCGGGCCATCATACCCATCAATACACTTTTACCTACGCCTGACCCGGCAAATATCCCCATTCTCTGGCCTTTGCCTACCGAGATAAAGGAATCAATAGCCCTTACACCGGTCATTACCTGCTGATCAATGTTTTCACGCTGCATCGGCCCGGGGGGCTCGGCATGGATCGGTTGCTGATCTTCAGTCTCGAACGGCCCCAGGTCATCTATGGGGTTGCCGTGCGCGTCGATCACCCGTCCAAGCATTTCCGCACCGACGGGTACCGTCAGTGGATGAGAAATCGGTTCAACCAATGAGCCGGCATTGAGTCCTTCCGTCTGATCGAGAGGCATCAGCAATGTAATTTCATCCCTGAGCCCCACAACTTCGGCCAGCACCTTACCACTGGAAGTGTGTATGGCGTACAGCTCGCCTACAGAAGCTCGCAGCCCGGTTACTTCGATAATCATTCCTACTACCGAAGATACTTTACCGTATTGTATCGGTTTCGGGACGAAGGATTCTTTTACCCTGGCGATATGTTCTATAGTATCAAGCATCGGGCAGATTTAGGGCCTCTTTAACCTCTGATTTTGATCGCAGGTGGACCAGGTGTTTTTTAAAATTCTGAATAACCGCCTGGTGATTGGTTTCAATATGAAACTCTCCCGGGTTTACTTCGGGTGAACAATTAAGAACAACCCCGTTTTGATCATCTTTCACAAGTTGCTTCACGGTTTCGTAGTCTGTTTCCGAAACGTGTACGGTTAGCTGCTGCTCATTTCGAAACCGGTCCAGCCAGGTTTTTACAGTGGAAGCAACCTGTTGCTTCAAATCTTCATTATCCACCGGCACCGACAGAACTTTCTCCGCTAATTCAAAAACCAGCGTGGTAAGAGCCGGTTTTATTTCTTCGGTGAATGCTTCAAGGCGATTTTCGACCTGCTCCAGGGCCTGTTTTACAGGCATTAGCTGCTGTTCGACTTCCTGCCGTGCCTGCTCATAACCATCCCGGTAGCCGGCCTGATATCCTTCTTCAATTGCTTTCTGGCGCTCCCGAACAAGCTTCTTTTCCCATTCGGCACGGGTTTGTTCAAGCAGTTCACGAGCATCGCTATCCATTTCATCATGGTCCTGCTCAAAGACCATGTCATAAGACAGGCGTGCCGATTCCTTTTCATCAACCCGGAGTTGATCTTTTTGAATTATTCGATCCCTCATCGCCTGAATTATTCAACCATTTCTTCATCGGCCGTCTTTCTCACCGAGATCTGTCCCAGCTCTTCCAGCTGTTTAATACGCTGGATGATACGCTGCTGAGCCTCTTCTACTTCTCGTACCCGAACCGGTCCCATTGCATCCATATCTTCAACAAGGATTCCGCTGGCCCTGTTAGACATGTTGTTGGTAAACTTCTTAATCAGTTCGTTACTGGAGCCTTTGAGGGCAACCACCAGATCTTTCTTATCGATTTCAGAGATAATTCTCTGTACCACGCGATCATCCAGATCAAGAATATCTTCGAAGAGGAACATAAGTTTTTTGATCTCTTCAGCCAATTCCGGATCTCTCATCTCGATATCCTCAATTACCATTCGTTCGGTGGAAATTGTTGCCGCATTGAGAATACCAGCCACAGAAGATGCGCCTCCGGCTGCCATAGAATCGGAGTCGAACCCGCCCATCTGCTCGCGAATAACTTGCTCTACTTCTTTAATAACGTCAGGAGAAGTTTTGCCCATCGTTGCCAGTCGGTAGGCTACGTCGGCGCGCAGATCTTCACTGAGGTTAGAGAGAACCTCTGCTGCCCGGTCCGTCTTTAGATTACCCAGAATAAGTGCGGCCACCTGCGGATGTTCATTTTCCAGAAACTGCACCATTTGGGATGTATCGGCGGTTTGGAAAAGTGCAAATGCGCTCATCTCTGTTGCCGCCTCTACCCGGCGCAATAGCTCTTTTGCCCCGGCTTCACCGCGTGAATTTTTCAGAATTTCCTTGGCATAGTCCAGCCCGCCTTCCATCACATATTGTTTGGCGAGCATCAGATCATAGAACTCCTGTATCACTGCGTCGATCACTTCTGGAGTTATGTTATCCATATTGGCGATCTCGATAGTGATCTGTTCCACTTCCTGGTCGGTCAGTTCCTGGAAAACACCTGTAGCCGGCTCCAGGCCA
>SLQI01000082.1 GCA_007131535.1 Balneolales bacterium
CCACCGTTTTCTGCCAGTTGTCGACCTCATCTTCCATGAGATACTCTTTAAGCACTTCCAACACCGGCTTGTTGTCAATTTCGTAGATTACATTGCCTTCACTGCGGGTCACCTTGCGCTCCGAGCCTACCGGTGTACATCCATGGTTTACAGCCACCGCCAGGTTTGCATTTCCCGACATCAGCGCCCAGCTAACTCCGTCGTTGGTAATTTCATCATCACAGAACTGAAACGTTTTCTTCATAGCCCAGTTATCGGCAGCTGTTCCACCGAGCAGCGGAAGGTTTTGGCCCGGCTCAGCTGTAGCTTCAAGGTTTTCGGTAAACTGATCAAAATTGAGGCTCAGTCCGTCGGCGAGAACAAACAGACCCAGATTGTCATCAGCAACGTGCTGCTTGACTTCGCTGCCGATTTGTCGGCCCACTTTATCGGAGCCCCCTGTAAGCCCGCTTTCTAAACCATGAACAAACCTGAGTTCATCGGACTTAATCATCATTACCGCCAGGGAGAAGTTCCCTTCATCAGCTACCCCGTTGCTGATAATTCCCTCACCCGAGCAGCCGCTCAGTGGAGCTTCTTCAGTTTCCTTGCGGACCGCTTTCAACAGTGGTTGTTGCTTATATCCAACCGAAGAAAACATAAAAACGAAATCCGGTTTACCTTCAATCCCGCTTTGCTGCCTTGCCTTTTCCACAGCTTCCCGCGCAGCCTGCACCGGATTTCGGTGATGACTCATACCTACACCTGCAACTGTCGACATCTTATTGTTCTCCGTTTATTATTAAAGTTTATCCATGAAAATTATGAAAGGGCACAAATATTCATATTAACATGTGGCCCTGGAATATCATCTCTGATGGAGTACAACCCGATTTTTCTTACAAAATTCTATTAATCGATCATACCCCTTATATCATTAAGCTACTCAAACCCCCACAATTCACTTAACTTCCAATTCACAGAGAAGAGTCTATGCCAGAAAATAATCATACCCATTTTAAAAAAGTATTTCTGTCAAACTATTGAAATCCTTTACCCCACGCAGGAAATAACTAAATAAATAATTTAAAAACAACAACATCTCTGATTAAAAATCCAGATAGCCAAACGTTTGATAAAATATAGAGATCACCTACGTCTTCCGGTAGCTGACCAACAGGATTTATTTATACTGCTAACTTTTGCCGGAAAGCTAAGGATGCTATTTAAATGCTGTTGGAATCCCCGGTCCTATCCAGTTGCTTAGGGCAACTAATCCGATTTAAAAACTGAAGTCCAAATTTATCGTTGTTTCAAAAAGGCGGGGTTAGTTTATACATAAATAAACCGAATTGATGTTTTTCAATATGTTACAAACATAATCCGCTATTTTCTATTTATGTTGGATAGTAATGCTTTTTAAAACATGGCCATCGCCCCGATTCATATTTTCAACCTCAGATCGATTAATATTTGCTTACACTGCTGTCCGACTAAACGTTTACAATAATCATATAATACCATGTGCTACAATTTATTACGTGATGTACATTTTTTATAGGGTAGCTAATGAATATCCATTTCCGTTGGCTTTAGCCCCGAAATGGTAGTTTGATATATATTGAAAATCCTTCCCTGCAGAGCCACCTCGATTTGAAAAGAGTGATAGCTGGAACTGTGGTGCGGGAGCAGGAAGGAGAGGGGCTAAAACCCCGCATATATATGAGGGGGGAGGCGTATAACCGTTGACTGAAGTCAAGGGAAATGGATGAATGCGAAGCTGAAAACTGACAACCGGAACTCCCCTCCACAAGCAACCAGCACCAGACATCACATTTACCCAAAGCCACCGTCCGGTCGATAAAAAATTTAGAATTGAACTCAGGTTTTCAGGTATTCATAATCATTCCTTACCTTTGGAGGCTTATATTAAGAAAACCGGTTTGAATAAAATGAACTGAGTTGGTTTAACTTCAGGAAGGTATTCTAAGATCATCTTGTTTTACCAGAATCTGCATTATCGGAATTTTGAATCCTTGTTTTGTGAAGCCTTTATTTAGTTTATTCAGCAGGAATGTTGATTCAGATTAAAGTCTATTCAAATCTGACTGATGCAAAAGCAAAGTTTTACGTTACTAAAAATTTTCCTGTACTTTCGGGAAGCCTGAAGGTTCGTCAGTTTTTACTCTTATTAAATTTAAATTACTCAGCGATTTTTACATGGCGCAAAAGCAAACTGAAACTACTGCCGTAGATATCCAGGAGAGCTCACCTCCGGTGGAAGTACCCGTTGTACCTATGCGGGATTCCGTTGTTTTCCCCAATACATTATTCCCCATTCTGGTGGGCCGGGAATCCTCGCTGTCGGCTGTAAATGAATCGTTAGCAGGAGACAGCTATATTCTGCTGTGTACACAAAAGGATCCGGCCGTTGAAAACCCCGAAGCCGATCAATTGTACGAGACCGGGACGCTGGCCCAAATTGTCCAGGTCCTCCGCCTTCCGAATGATCTGCTCAAAGTTTTGGTCTCCGGGCAGTTTACCGCTACGATGACCGAGGTCACTCAATCCGAGCCCTATATTCGGGCAAAGGTTGAGCACCATCCGCCTGAAAAAGTCAAAGTTACCGGAAAATTCAAAGCCTTGGTTCGCCGGTCCCGGGAGTTGTTTGAAAAGTATATCGCTTTGAATCAGGATCTGCCCGAAGAGGTGCTGCATGGTATTGATCAGGATGATCACCCCGAACATCTATTGTATTTCATGGCCTCCTACCTGGACCTTGAAATTTCTGAAAAACAAAAACTCCTGGAAATAAAGACGCTTGAAAACCGCTACAAAAAACTGCTCACTCTAATAACCAGTGAACTGGAGCTGCTGGCCGTATCTTCGGAGATCAATGAGAAGGTTCAGGAAGAAATTCAGGAAACCCAGCGCAAATTCTACATTCAGGAGCAAATTAAGATCCTGCAGGAAGAACTGAATGAAGATGGCGGATTTTCCGATCCGGAACTGGCTAAACTCAAAGACCAGCTTGAGGCTCTCGAACTTCCGCAACAAGCCCGCGACAAAGCCAACGAAGAGTTGGAACGGCTGAAAAAAACCCCGCAGATGTCACCGGAGTACGGGGTAGCCCGAAACTACCTGGAGTGGATGCTGGCGATGCCGTGGGGTAAATACTCCGAGGATCAGCTGGATATCAAAAAAGTAGAAGACGCGCTGGACCGGGACCACTTCGGATTGCAGAAGCCTAAAGAACGCATTCTGGAGCATATCGCCGTGCTCAATATGGTCAATAAGATGAAAGGCCAGATTTTATGCTTCACTGGCCCGCCGGGTACGGGAAAAACTTCGCTGGGTAAATCCATTGCTGATGCTATGGGCCGGGAGATGGTGCGCATATCCCTCGGCGGGGTAAGTGATGAAGCCGAAATACGCGGACACCGTAAAACCTACATCGGCTCTATGCCGGGGCGGATCATTCAGGCGATAAAGCGGGCAGGCACCATGAACCCTATCATCGTACTGGATGAAATCGACAAACTCGGCCACGACTTCCGGGGCGATCCTTCATCTGCCGTACTGGAAGTGCTTGATCCCGAACAGAATTATGCTTTCAATGACCACTATCTGGATATTGATTTCGATCTTTCCAATGTCATGTTCATCACCACAGCCAATGTTGCCAGCAACATTCAGCCGGCGCTGCGGGATCGCATGGAAACCATAAACCTGCCCGGCTATCTGGAGCATGACAAACTCGAAATTGCCAGGCAGCATTTGATTCCCAAGCAGATCAAGGCACACGGCTTACCGGCGAGTAAAATAAAGTTTAAAGATGATGCCATTCGGATGATCATCCGCAACTATACTTCCGAAGCCGGGGTTCGTACGCTTGAGCTGCGCATTGCTGCAGTCTGCCGAAAAGTTGCCAAGGAAATGGTTGAGAAAAAAAGGGCAGGCAAAAAAGTTTCGCAGATCACCATTAACCCAAAGCGGATAAAAGAATATCTCGGCGTTGAAAAATTCCGGGATCGCGCGCTTGACCGCAAAGATCAAACGGGCAGCATTAACGGACTGGCCTGGACCAGTACCGGTGGTACTATACTCAAAATTGAAACGGCTTCCATGCCCGGTAAAAATAAGTTCCTGCTAACCGGGAAGCTGGGTGATGTCATGAAGGAGTCGGCACAAGCGGCTCTTACCTATATCCGTTCGAATAGTAAGCGGTTCGGCATCCCGGAAGATTATTTTGAAAAGCATGAACTTCATATCCACATACCCGAGGGCGCCATTCCGAAGGATGGTCCGAGCGCGGGAATGGCGATGGCCCTTGGCATTATCTCCCTGTTGAGCAATACTAAAATCCGCCATGATGTAGCGGTAACCGGAGAGATCACCCTGCGTGGAGACGTGTATGCAGTTGGAGGGTTGAATGAAAAATTACTCGCCGCACAACGAAATAAGATTCCAAACGTGCTTATTCCGGAAGACAACCTGCCGGATCTTGAAGAAATTCAGGATAAGGTGAAAGAAGGGCTGACCATAACCGGGGTAAATCATATAGATGAGGCATTTAAATACGTTTTCCGCACTTCTCCGTTTTCAAAAAAGTAAGGGCGATTCCGGTATTTGACCGAAATCGCCCGAAGAAACCCTCAAAGCAATGATCCCCCTTAATGAAGAGTCATATATAAGAGCAAGAAAAGGGACTACCCTTACAAAAGTTTTACAAAAACTTTATAAGTGACTGTTTTTAAGATAGTATAATGGTGTAATGGAAAATCCGGACCGCTCCACTATAGAAGCATTTGAACGATTCGACCCGGACTACGATGCCGATGAGCATACTCATTTTCGGCTGGTTGTTCCCGACGGCCATCACGAGATGATGCGGCTGGATAAGTACATTGTGCAGTTCATTCAAAATGCAACCCGAAATAAAGTCAAGGATGCCATTGACCTGGGCTACGTACTGGTCAATGGAGTAAAACGAAAAGCATCCTACAGTGTACGTCCGGGTGATGTCATCGACATCAGCCTGCCCAAACCGCCTCCACCGGAAGCCGAGCCTGAGAATATTCCGCTGGATATTGTTCATGAGGATGATCAACTTCTCGTCATCAACAAGCCTGCCGGCATGGTAGTGCATCCCGCATTCGGCAACCGCAGTGGCACCCTGGTTAACGGGCTACTCTACCATGTAAATGAGCTGGCCATAAAAAACAACAAAGAACAGCGGCCCGGGATTGTCCACCGCCTGGATAAAGACACATCCGGACTGTTGGTAGTGGCGAAAAGCGATGAAGCTCATAACCATCTGGCCAAACAATTTGCCGCCCGGACGGTGGAGCGCAGCTACCAGGCCATCATCTGGGGAACTCCCGAAAATGTTGCCGGTACCATTACCGGCAACATCGGTCGATCAAAAAAAGACCGCAAGCGAATGACGGTGGTTCCGGAAGGAGAGGGCAAACCCGCGGTGACGCATTACCGGGTTTTGGAATATTTTGACTATCTGAGTCTTGTTGAAATCAAACTTGAAACCGGCCGCACTCATCAGATCCGGGTGCATTTTGAACATGCCGGAATGCCTGTTTTTGCTGATCCGGTATACAGCGGTAACCGTGTAATGTACGGCCCCAACACCGGATCCCGCAAACAAATGTACAAAGCGCTGTTTCTGAAACTCAGCCGGCAATGCCTGCACGCCAAAACGCTGGGCTTTACTCACCCTGAAACCGAAGAAGTTTTATATTTTGATTCGGAGCTGCCGGAAGATTTCACCTACGCACTAACCAAAATCCGGAAACTGTGTCAGTTAGCCCTCTGATCATTTTTCAGGCGGTAAAATACCGGATGATTTTTTGAATTGTGATTTCTTACAACTTTTTATCAACCATTTTTCCCCGAAACCGATCTGTTTATGAGCAAACAAACCAAAGAACTGAAAGTAACCGTCACCCTCGATGAAGATAATGTCCCCGAAAAAATTGAATGGGGCGGAACCGATGCCGGAGACACCAAAACTCAAAATATCCGGGCATTGATTCTGTCGATGTGGGATCAAACCAATAAAGATACGCTTCGGCTGGATCTGTGGACCAAAGACATGGCGGTTGATGAGATGAAAATCTTCTTCCATCAGACCCTTTCCACTATGGCCGACTCGCTCGAAAAATCCATCCAGGATGAGCGCATCGCCGGTGATATGCGGGATTTCTGCGCCTACTTCGCCGAGAAGATGGAAATTGTGGAAAACGGCGAATAACACCCACCGACTGCCCGATCCGAACCACAAACTACTTTCCAAAAAAGCAACGGTTCTGCCATACCCGCTTTTGAACCACCAGCTCTTCGTGCTGACGGTTGAGAGGCCACGGACTGTTTTCCAACATTCCGAGGTAAAATCGATGAATCTGCAATAAGTGGCTAACAAGGGGTGCATGGGAATGCGTGCTCTTGACTTTCATTTTCATAAAAGACGCGAGGACGCGTAGTGATAGTGGGCCGGTGCGGGGACGCACTCGGCCGGCGTTGAGGTTTATTAAGCAAACTCCTATCAGCTCTTCAACAATGTCACCGAACGTGGGATTTAGAAACTCGGAGTGACATGGGTTGGTGGTGAAAACAGCTCAACTGCGTCGTACGGTGC
>SLQI01000056.1 GCA_007131535.1 Balneolales bacterium
CCAGGCACTGACCCCGGAACTTTTACCGCAAGCGCATGAGATCATCCAGTCGGAAATTTCCCCGATCAGTGATGTCCGGGGTTCGGCGAGTTATAAGCGCACATTGCTCAGGCAGCTGTTTTACGCACACTTTGCTGAGCTGTATCCTGAAATATTTGAAGACGAAATTCCGGCATGAAAAACATCGACTCCAAAGGACACGTAACCGGAAAGTCACTCTATCTGGATGATATCCCGGTCCGGCAGGGCACCTTGTACGCCCTTCCTGTAGATAGTCCGGCTGCTCACGGGCGCATACGCGTCCTTGATCTCACCAAAGCTGAACAAAGCGAGGGTATTGTACGCATCTTCACGCATCGGGATATTCCGGGCGAAAATCAGATTGGCGGGATCATACCTGATGAGCCGCTTCTGGCCGAAGATGAAGTCCACTTTCAGGGTCAGCCGGTCGCGTTGATTGTCGGAGAATCCGAGCATGCCTGCCGAAGAGCGCGGGAAAAGGTCCGGATAGAAATTGACGAGAAGCCGCCGATTACCGATCCGCGGGAAGCCCGGGAAAAAGGAGAGTTAATTGTACCGCCACGTACCTTTCAGAACGGAGATTCGGAATCGGCGTGGGATTCATGTGAATACGTGTTTGAAGGCCGGGCGGATTCCAACGGTCAGGAACACCTCTATATCGAAACGCAAGGGGTGTATGCCTGGCCGGCGGAGAACGGCAATATTAAAATTGCGACATCAACACAGGGGCCGACGGCGGTACAGCGTACGGCTGCGCAGGTGCTGGGTTTCGGGATGCACAATGTTGAGGTGGACGTCATCCGGCTGGGTGGGGGATTTGGCGGAAAAGAAGACCAGGCGACCCCCTGGGCGGTGATGGTGGCTCTGGCGGTACATCATCTGCAAAAGCCCGTTAAAATGGCAATGCACCGGATGGATGATATGCGGATGACCGGCAAGCGCCACCCATACAGCTCAGATTATAAAATAGGGCTGGATAAAAATCTGAAGATCGTAGCTTATGAGGCTACGCTGCATCAAAATGCCGGCGCGGCGGCGGATTTATCCCCGGCTGTTCTCGAGCGCTCACTTTTTCATGCCAATAACAGCTACTTCATCCCGAATATGAAAGTGACGGCTTACAGCTGCCGCACGAATCTCCCGCCTAATACGGCATTTCGCGGTTTCGGTGGACCCCAGGGTATGTTTGTGATCGAGTCGGCCATTGCCTATGCCGCTTATGAGATCGGGGTACCGAAGCACCGGATTCAGGAGCAAAATCTGCTGAAAGACGGCGATGAATTTCATTACGGTCAGATTGCCGATCAGTGTCAGGCTGTTCCGGCATGGACAGAAGCCGTTGAAAGCTTCCGGCTCAATGATCTTCAGGAGGAAGTTGAGTGTTTCAACCGGAAGTATAAGCTCAGGAAAAAAGGACTGGCGATGCAGCCGGTATGCTTTGGTATTTCTTTTACGAAAACTCAGATGAATAATGCCCGTGCTTTGGTGCATATTTATCATGACGGCACGGTGGGCGTGAGCACCGGTGCGGTTGAGATGGGGCAGGGCGTGAATACCAAATTACTGCAGGTAGCCGCGTATACGCTCGGAATTGCGCCGTCGCGCATCCGAATTGATACGACCAACACCTCACGCGTGGCGAATACCTCGCCGACAGCTGCCAGCGCCGGCGCCGACCTCAACGGCAAAGCGCTGGAAAAAGCGTGTATCAAACTAAAACAGCGTCTGTGCGAAGTGGCGGCCGATCAGCTCGGAACAGATCCAAAGGGAATCACCATAGAAAATGAGCGGATTCAAGTGAATGGCACACCGGCTGAACTGATCTGGGAACAGGTAGTTCACGAGGCATTTATGAACCGGGTGTCCCTGTCAGAGAAAGCGCACTACGCCACGCCGGTCATCCATTTTGATAAAGAGAAGGAAAAAGGGCATCCGTTTGCCTATCACGTTTACGGAACGGCTATACTGATGGTTACCGTCGACTGTCTGCGCGGTACGTATGAATTTGACTCGGTTAAAATAGTGCACGACTGTGGAAACAGCCTTTCGCCGATGGTTGATAACGGTCAGATAGAAGGCGGACTGGTGCAGGGTATGGGCTGGATGACGATGGAAGAGCTTGATTACGACGAGCAGGGCCGGCTTCGATCGAATGCGCTTTCAACCTATAAAATTCCGGATATCTACTCCGTGCCGAAATCCGTGGAAGTCAAACATCTGGAAACCGACGGACATGAACTGGCCATCCGCAAATCCAAAGCTGTAGGCGAGCCGCCGCTGATGTATGGTCTTGGCGCCTACTTCGCTATCCTGGATGCCGTTCGCGCCTTTAATCCTAATACCACTCTTCGGTTTGATGCCCCGTTCACGCACGAGAAGGTGCTCATGGCACTTTATGAAGGCAAAGAAGTTGAAGTAAAGGAGGAAGCCGCCGGCTCTATTTTGAATGAAAGTTCCGGGTGAAATTCTGGTAATCTGTCCCTAATAGAGCTTGATCAAACCTACCATGAACTTCTGGAACAACCTCATCACCCTGATAAAACAGCATGGCGAAGCAGCGCTGCTTTACGTGTTGGAGAGCAGTGGTAGCAGCCCGGGCCGGCAGGGATTTAAACTCGCGGTGAGTCGTGACGGGGAGATGGAAGGCACCATTGGTGGCGGCATCATGGAACAAAAACTCGTGGAGCTGGCCAGGAGCCGGCTTTCGGAGGGCGGGTTTGATCCGTTTATCAAACAGCAGATTCATAAACCGGAAGCCGGAAAAGATCGGTCCGGGATGATATGCGACGGTGAACAGACGGTGGCATTTTATCACCTGAATAAACACGACCTGCCGGTACTGGAAGAACTGATATCATCAGAAAATGCGGCGGTTAAGTTGACCCATGAAGGACTGGCTGTGACCGAAGTAAACGGAAATCAACAAAAGATAAATCTGGAAGAACTCAGCGATTCCCGTTGGCAGATCATGGAACAGCCGGGAGTTCGGCCAACGGCCTACATTTTTGGTGGTGGACACGTCGGGCTGGCGATGTCCCGTATGATGGCCGGGCTCAATTTTCGGGTTGTGGTGCTGGATGACCGCCGAGGTCTCAACACGATGCAGCACAACAGGTGGGCTGATGAAAAACGAGTGATCGACTACCGGGAAGCGGATCAACATGTGGAAGAAGGCGCCCACAGTTTTGTGATCATCATGTCGTTCGGATGCCGGACGGATGAAATCATCATCCGCCGGCTGCTTGACCGGAATTTTCGCTATATCGGCATGATGGGCAGTCGAAACAAAGTCGATACCTTATGGAATACGCTTCGTCAGGACGGTTATTCAGAAGATCAACTCCGAAAGGTTCACGCCCCGATCGGCTTACCTATTAAAAGCGAGACAACCGATGAGATTGCCGTCAGTATCGCAGCCGAGATCATCCGTGTGAAAAACCAGGGTGGGTGAAGGTTAAGCCGCAGGTTGACGCGGATGATGCGACTGGTTGATGAGACGCATTCTGACCATACAGACGCATCATGCCGAGGTTGAAATCTCACTTCCGGGTCTGTTGAAATGGTGGTGATAATTAAAGACGTGCTGCCCAAAATCTGCCGGTGACTAAAGATATCACAAACAGGATGATAAATATATAGAACAGTATCTTTGCAATTTCAACGGCACCCTCAGCTATTCCGCCAAAGCCGAATATGGCAGCAATTATCGCTATAATAAAGAAAGCTATGGACCAGCGTAGCATGGTTTTCCTGTGTTAAATTAAATTGTACAGCTTGTGACATCAAATGCCAGTAAAACTAAAGCATGAAGTTTTATATAAGGGGTTATGAATAAAACAGGCCGGTTCTTGAGCAGCTTTTCCGATTCTGTGAAATTGAAAGTAGATGTCTTTCGCAAAGAAATAAATAGTTCTAATCATGGTAAAGGCGTGGTTCAATCAGCCACAAACCTGTCCGATTTTGCAAAGATGTACTTCTACCTCTACACATTCTTGAATTAATCATTTATATCCCCGGCTATTCAGTCTGTTTCTGATTAACCGAGTCCCGCGCTACCAACAGGCCGATTTTACAGCAGCTTTAAATTAATTCATAATCAATTCAAAAAAATATCCGTGTTTTATCCGTGAAAAACCGCGGTTTTTACATTCTGTTATTGGAAGGGTAAAAAAAACAAACTTGAAACCGATATCGCTTTCCCATAATATTCGCGGCGCTGCATAACTTGCGTAAATTCAGTTTTCAGGGCTTCTGTTTCCGAATGGCGATTTTATGAGAACACTAATACTCTGTAATGGGGAATCATCCTCCGGTGAGCTGCTGGGTACGTTTGTATCACGGTGTGATTTTTTTGTTGCTGCCGACGGAGGGGGGAATCATGCTCTGAAGATGGGGTTCACTCCGGATGTGATTATTGGCGATCTGGACAGCTATCGTCCGGTCAACTCATTTGACGGAACGGTTATCAGGGACTCCGATCAGGAGACTAACGATCTGGAAAAAGCCATGAAGCTGGCCCTGGAAAAAGGGTCGAGGCGGATCAATATACTCGGGGCTACGGGAAACCGCCTCGATCACAGTTTGAAGAACCTTTCGGTACTGGCTCAGTTTGCATCACAGTGTGATCGACTCATGATGGCCGATGATCATCTAATGACGCTGGTAATACCTACTGGCTTTGCAGTTGATTTGCCCGAAGGTCACATGGTTTCGCTGTTCCCGCTTTCGGGTAAAGTTGAGGGCATTTCCACAAGCGGACTCAAATATCCGCTGTACGGTGAAACCCTGGAAAACGGAAAACGGGACGGCTCCTCAAACGAGGCAATCGGCGGAACAGTCCGGATCACCTATACTCGTGGAGTTTTGCTTTTTATGTGCGCTCACACCGAAGCATTAATGTAAACCGGCCCTGATTTGGACTCACCGCTATCCGTATTCGACTGGTTGATATTTGCAGCCTACTTTATCGCCCTGCTGCTGTTGAGCTTCAGTAATCGAAGCCGGGAAAGTGGGGAACAGGAATTTCTGCTGTCGGGTCGGCGTCTGACTATGCCTGCACTGATTGCCACCCTGGTTTCCACCTGGTACGGCGGTATTCTCGGAGTAGGGGAGTACAGTTATCAGTTCGGCATCTCGCAATGGCTGATATTCGGCGCGCCCTATTATGTGTTTGCGGTCTTATTTGCGTTGCTCTTGGCCGGAAGGATACGCCGGAATGTCGCACTGACCATCCCGGAAGCGCTTGAGCGTATCTATGGTCCCCGCTCCGGCGGGTTTTCGGCTCTGCTGATCTTCGTGCTGGTAAGTCCCGCGCCATATATCCTCATGTTGGCCATTTTGTTTCAGTATGTCACCGGAATGGATGGCAATATTCTGGTATATGCTTCCTTCATTGCACTGTTTTCGGTGGGATACGTTAGTTTGAATGGCTACCATGCCGTGGTGCGGACCGATATGCTTCAGGCCGGGTTAATGTTTGGCGGATTCGGACTGATGATCATCCTTGCTGCCGGAAAAGCCGGGCTGCCCTGGCAGATATGGGGTCAGCTTCCGGATATACACCGCGACGCCACCGGTGGACACGGAATCCAATTCGTGATCGTGTGGTTTTTCATTGCATTATGGACATTTGTTGATCCGGGATTCCATCAGCGGGCGGCCTCTGCTAAAAACCCGAAAACGGCCCGAAATGGGATTTTGTACTCAGTCGGCTTTTGGTTTGTATTTGACTTTTTTACCGTCTTCAGCGGCCTGTATGGGTTTTTGTTATTGCAGAATCCGGCTGATCCGGCTCTGGTATATCCCGAGCTGGCGACCTTGCTTATGCCTGCCGGCCTGCTGGGATTGTTCTTTGTTACCCTGATCGCCACAATGATGTCTACCCTCGACAGCAAACTGCTGCTTTCCGGGCAAACCCTGGGGCGCGACTTGTTCACCCGCTATAATCCAACTGTAAACCCGGTAAAAGCCAGCCGGTGGGCGATGTTGCTATCGGCAGTGGTTGGCATTGTGCTGATATACTTCTATCCCGGCGTAATTGACTTATGGTATGTCATTGGCTCGGTAATTATACCTGGTCTGCTGCTACCGGTGCTCGGTGTTTACCTTCCGTTTTTCCGGGTTGATCAAAGTTTCGTTTTGCCGCTGATGGTTGTACCGTTCCTAATTTCCCTGCTCTGGCTGACAGCCGGCACAATGACCACCGATGACCTGTATTCATATGCTTTTCTGGGGGTTGAGCCTTTTTATCCGGGACTTTTTTCCGGGTTGATGATCTGGTCGACGTGCAAGCTGTACTCCTTGCGCTGCAATCGTTAATCCGTCCGGACCTGTAAAAAGGGTATCCTCAAAAAGTCAAACCATTTCAAACTTTGCAAGATAAAAGACGAATTGTACACCTATGATGATGCACACTGTATAGTTCTTTTGCTGGTTGTTTAAAAATTGAGTTATGTCCCGCCGATAGGATAATCAAGTTGAGTACCTGTGTTAGGGTTTAAGATAGGCCAAAGTCCGCAGCGCAGCGAAGGACGACCGAAATTAGCCCTGCCACAGGCACAGGTGACCGTTGCGGAGCAAAAGGTCGGGG
>SLQI01000070.1 GCA_007131535.1 Balneolales bacterium
ACCGGGATGAACGGAAAGACGGCGGGGCTCCCATTTTTGCCGAAACTATTTACCAGTTACGGGATGCCATTCCCGGTGTAACAATTGAGGTGCTTATTCCGGATTTCAGAGGGCTTTGGGATGCTCTTCAGATTGTAATAGACGCCAAGCCGGAAGTGATGAACCACAACCTTGAAACTGTCCCGAGTCTATACCGGCAGGTGCGGCCGCAAGCTAACTACGAGCGGTCACTTGAACTGCTGAAAATATGCAAAGATCAAGGCTTGCGGACCAAGACCGGCATCATGGTCGGTTTCGGTGAGCAACCCGGTGAAGTCTTTAAACTGATGGATGACTGTGTTGATGTCGGCCTCAATGTGTTGACTATCGGCCAGTATATGCAGCCCACCAAAATGCATCTCGACGTTCAGGAGTGGGTACATCCGGATGTTTTTGCCAATTATAAAGAAGTTGGTGAAAGTAAAGGAATCGAACATGTAGAAAGCGGTCCGCTGGTGAGGTCATCTTACCATGCCGAGAAACATGTTTAATTATTTTTTTGGGCTCGCAACGGTCCTGTCCATTCGGTCGGGACCGTTGCGGCTTAGTTTTATTAAAGGGTGAGTGTTGGAAAATTTATTTAGGTTATTGATGATGTATTAAGAGAACCCTTTTAAAAACAGCAGGGTGCAGAAATCAAAACATTCATCTTAAAGAACCTCCTGCACTGAATTAAACCAATACCGGTAACAGCTAAACCTATTCAAACAAATAAGTGACTACAGGATTATTTACAACCGTTGTACTGAGCTACTTTCTGGGAGCCATACCTACTTCTATTTGGATTGGTAAGCTTCTGCAGGGGGTGGATGTTCGCAATTATGGAAGTGGTAATGCCGGGGCTACCAATACCTTTCGCATTCTGGGATGGAAGGCGGGCTCGCTGGTGGCTGCTATAGATTTACTGAAAGGTTTTTCCGCGGCATACTTTATCAGCAGTCTGGGGTTCAATATTGCCGGTCAGCCGCCGGTAATGTTTGGTGCGGAGGCATTTACGCTTTTTCAACTGATTGCCGGAACCATAGCAGTACTGGGCCACATGTTTCCGGTATATGCCGGTTTCAAGGGGGGTAAAGGAGTGATCACGGCCGCCGGTATGTTGTTCGCGATTGAGCCGATATCCATTACCATCACATTGATAGTTTTTTTGACAGTATTATTTACAACGCGTTACGTATCACTGGGTTCTATAGCAGGATCGATTACTTATCCGTTATTATTATTGCTGCTGCGAACCTATTTTGAAATGGACATCGCAAATACGCTGATTTTCTTTACAACCGTAATTGCATTAATCATTATTTACAAACATCGCAGTAATATTCAACGCCTGCTCAACGGCAACGAAAACCGCATTAGTAGTTTCAAACCATCAAAGGGCAGGATAAATGAGGAACAACTGACGTGAAAACAGCAGTAATCGGAGCCGGAAGCTGGGGAACGGCACTTGCAATTGTACTTGCTGATGCCGGTCATGAAGTACGGCTATGGGCCCGGGAGGCCAAAATTGTGGATTCCGTTAATAAAGAACGGAGGAATCCTACCTACTTAAAATCGGTAACTTTACCGGATCAGATTACGGCATACGCTTCAGCCAAAGAATGTTGCCGGGGTTGCGAACTTATTATAATGGCAACCCCCTCCCATACCATGAGAGATGTCGGTTCCTACTTAGCTGCTGACCTTGAGCCGGATGCTGTAGTAGTTTCGGTTGCCAAAGGAATCGAGCTGGAAGGGTTTAATACCATGACCAAAGTGCTTGAAGAGGCGCTGGACGGTTATATTCCACCGGAACAAATCGGTGTTCTTTCCGGGCCGACACATGCCGAAGAGGTGGCAATGCGTAAACCGGCAGCCATTGTCGCCTCCTCAATTGACCGAAACACGGCGGAATTTATCCAGGCCAACGTGATGACTCCTATGCTCCGGGTTTATATCAATCCGGATGTAATCGGGGTTGAAATTGGCGGCTCGGTTAAGAATATTATGGCTATAGCTACCGGCATAATTGACGGGGCTGAACTCGGTGACAACGCAGCTGCCGGTCTGATTACCCGCAGCCTTGCCGAAATCAAACGGTTTGGCATGGCACTTGGAGCTCGGGAGGAAACCTTTAACGGACTGGCCGGTATCGGGGACTTGGTGGTTACCTGTACCAGCCGACATAGTCGTAACCGGCATGTGGGTTTTGAAATCGGCAAAGGCAAAAAGCTCGATGAAATTATTGAAAAAATGGATATGGTTGCCGAAGGAGTAAAAACCACACGATCTGTTAAAGAGTGGGCACACTCATTGGGCATAGAAATGCCGATAACCGAAAGTGTTTATCAGGTACTTTTTGAAGACGTTAGACCTCAACAGGCCGTTTATGAACTTATGACACGAGAGCCTAAAGAGGAAGCGTGTTGATTTAGTGATCATAACCGGTACCTCCGGTATGATGAAATTTTTGTTCTTAAACTCTGCTATTATGAGACCATCAAATTCAGCAATGTCTCTGAATGATCTCAAGCATCTGGTGCGAATCGGTGAAGGAATGTTTCTTGAGTTTAAACGAACGGTATCTTCGCCTGAAAAAATTGCCAGAGAAATCTCAGCTTTCGCAAACACCAATGGAGGTACCCTGTTGGTCGGAGTGGATGATAACAAATCGCTATACGGTGTAGAAAGCTATTATGAGCAGGAATTTTTACTGGAACAGGCCGCCCGTGATTACTGCAGCCCCGCTTTAGATTATCAACTGGAGTTCGTTCCTTATCGGAAACGCGAGATCATGTTGATGAAAGTGCCGGAAGCCGTTGATAAACCGGTGTATGTCAAAAATGGTAAGCGAAATAAAGTATTTGTACGTAAGGATGATAAGAGCATCCGTGCTAACAGAGAAACAATTGAGGTATTAAAGCGCTCGGTAAATCAGGAGGGTGTGACGTTTGAATACGGCCCCAAAGAACAAAAACTGATGCGCTACCTAAGCGAATACGAAAGAATAACCGTCGGAGAATATTCCAGAATCGCCAATATCAGTATGCGGCACGCCTCCAAGACCCTGGTTGATTTGACCTCAGCCGGAATACTTGAGCTGTTCCCTTCCGAACGGAACGACTATTTCACTCTGGCCCAGCCTTCCTGAGTTTGCTGTAGCGTCCGACATTACTGCCCATTCATTTAATTTGCCATTCCGTATGATATAGAGCAAGCATTCGCGTTGATAGGGACGGGGTGAATTTGTTATATTTGGACTCAATTTAAATAACGCGAGATAATTTTATGGCTACCGACACCCAACAACACTCCATTATTCAACTAACCGACCGTGCCGTGCGGCAAATTGCAGATATCCGCCGGAAGGAGCAGATTCCGGAAGATCAGTACTTGAGGGTCGGTGTAAAAGGCGGAGGCTGTGCCGGAATGAGTTATGAACTCGGTTTTGATCATAAAACCGAAAACGATGAATTGGAAACCATCAATGGGGTTGAGGTGATTATTGATAAACGCCACGTACTCTATCTCGCAGGAATCCAGGTTGATTTCAAAGACGGGCTGGACGCACGCGGATTTACGTTTGAAAACCCCAATGCTTCCAGTACTTGCGGGTGTGGCATTTCATTCAGCGCCTGACTGCTTCACGGGCTGAATACTCTCCTTTTTAAAAATGCAGAAACCGCGGATTTTCGCGGATTAGCACGGGTTTTAATAACCGCTCCAAAGCCTGGCGCCGGGACTCAAATTACATAATTACTGAGTTCGAACTCAGGTAAATAATCCATATATATCCATAAAATAGCCCCGGCAACCTGAGTTCGATTCTAAATTTTTTGAAGACCAGACGGTGGCTTTGGATAAATGTAATGTCTGTTGCTGGTTTGAAAAATTAATCAATTTACAGATACGTACCGGTTTGATACAATATAGGTATCGCAACGCTTTATGTAAGCTGATACAGGTTGACAACCTAAAACTGTTGTCAGTTTTCAGCTTCGCACCCATCCATTTCCGTTGACTTCAGTTAACGGTTAAGCGCCTCCCCCCTCATATAAACGCGGAGCTTTAGCCCCACTCCTTTCCGTTCCTGCTTCACAATTCCAGTCATCCCTCTTTTCAAACCGAGGTATCCCTACATGGAAGGATTTTCAATATATGTCTACCTACCATATCGGGGCTAAAGCCCCATAACTTTGTGGGAGCTGTACAACCGTCGGCTGAAGCCGACGGAAATGGATCCTGCCTGATTAGCTACCCTACAAAAGTTATCCCGTAATAAGTTGTGGCACAAAGCATTATAGGATAATTGTAAACTTTTAGTCGGACAGCAGTGTAAGCAAATATTAATCGAACTGAGGTCGGCCAGTTTTTTCCATTGGACCTGCGTAGTTCAAAAAACATTATTACGGCTACAAGAAGCGGGAAATTGATCCGTGATTCTCTTACCTTACCAATCACATTTTAGCGGTTAGGCTTCACTTCCAGCCATCTTAGCTTTGAAGCCGGATTATACTAAGTCTGCTTAAAAATTATCAGCACTCATGCGTGTACTCAAATTCGGCGGCACTTCTATGGGAGATGCCGATTCCTGGCGAAAAATTATTTCCATTGTAAAGGAGCGTACCCCGTGTGTACTTGTGGTATCGGCCACCTCCGGTACCACCAACTTATTAATTGAGGCCGCCGAACTTGCCGAAAAAGGAAATTATAAACGGGCGCTTGAGCTGGCCGGCTCTATTAAAGAGAGGCATAATTCTTTGCTCCGGCAATTTACAGAAAAGGAAGGGTGCGACAGCAAACAACTCCGGTCTGCGTATGATCACATAGATCTTCTTATCGAAGAACTGGAACGGTACCTAAACGGCATTGGAACACTGGGAGAGTTAACCCCCAGGACACTCGACCGGATTTCCAGTATTGGAGAACGACTGTCATCCAAACTGCTGGCAGAATGTTTCAATGCGGCAGGGTTTGTTGCGGTCCATATTGATTCAGGTGAAGTGATTAAAACCGATGATGCATTCGGGCAGGCCACTCCGGATCGGCAGCAGCTCAAAACCACCACCGGGAAATTGACAAATGAAGTACAATCCGGCCGTGTGCCGGTGATGGGAGGGTTTTACGGAAATGCCCCGGATGGTAATATTACCACGCTTGGGCGCGGGGGTTCGGATTTTACCGCAAGTCTGGTAGCCGAAGCTATTGGGGCGGATGCACTCGAAATCTGGACGGATGTAAGCGGGATGTACACCTGTGATCCCAGGGTTGTGCCGGATGCGACCTCCATTCCGGAAATCAATTTTCATGAAGCGGCGGAGCTGGCATATTTCGGTGCCCGCGTACTTCATCCGGCCACCATACAGCCTGCCGTAGATGCCGATATTCCGGTGCAGGTGAAAAATACATTTCAGCCGGATCACCCCGGAACGACCATCACTTCCGAATTAAAGGAAGAGCAAAATATTAAAGCGATAGCCTTTAAGCGCGATATCACGTTGATCACCATAACCTCTTCCCGTATGTTGATGGCCTATGGTTTTTTGGCCAGGGTCTTTACGGTTTTCGAACAGCTCAAGCTTCCGGTGGATCTGGTCACAACCTCCGAAGTTTCAGTGACCATGTCCATCGATCGTACCGACGGGCTTGATGAATTGAAGGAACGACTTAAAGAGTATGGCGAAGTTTCGGTGGAACACCGGCAAGCCTTACTTTGCGTTGTGGGAAACAACTTCCTGAAGTCACGGGGTATTGCTAACCGGGTTTTCGGTGCGCTCGCCGATATTCCGGTGCGGATGATATCCCAAGGTAGCTCAGACATGAACCTATCGCTGGTTATTTCCAACGATAAAGTGGAAGACGGTGCGCGGCAGCTGCATCGTGAATTTTTTTCAGAATAATTGAATGGAACTATGTTAAAAATTGCTCTGCTCGGATATGGAAAGATGGGGCGCCGCATTCACGAACTGGCGGAACGCTTTGATGTGGAAGTGGCCTTGAGAGTCGACCCGTCTGCGGATGATGCGGTTCCGGAAATTCAGCCCGAACAACTTGCCCTGTGTGATGTAGCCATTGATTTCAGCCACCCGGAAGCTACCCCCGGCCACCTGCAATCCTTGCTGAACCTGAGCGTGCCTGCCGTAATCGGCACCACCGGTTGGTTTGAAAGTCTCGAAACCGTTAAGAAGCAGGTTCAACAGGAAAAGGGGAAAATTTTGTACGGATCCAACTTCTCCCTTGGGGTGCAACTTTTTAATAAGCTTGTAGCGCGGGCGGGTGAATTATTCGGACCGTCCGAACAGTTTGATGCCGGCCTGCACGAACTTCATCACACCGAAAAAGCCGATGCCCCCAGCGGTACGGCCCGCACTCTGGCCGAAACATGGCTTACACATGCCGGTTCCGGTAAAAAACCTCACTATGGCATCCCGGAAAAAGGCAAACCCGATAGCGATCAGTTTTATGTTACCTCCCAGCGGATCGGCAGTATCTTCGGCGAACACCACCTGAAAATCATCTCCGAATTCGATGATATTGAAATCTCCCACAAAGCCCGCTCCCGGGATGGATTCGCCGCCG
>SLQI01000112.1 GCA_007131535.1 Balneolales bacterium
TGCATCGAGCTGCGCCGAGTAGACCGGATCTTCGAATAATTCCGACATTAAAGTAGAGCTGTTACGAAGGTCTTCAATGGTCTCAAACAACGGAACCACATCAATGAGCGACTCCGCCTTTCCATCCCGATACTGCCAGAGTTGCATTTGCTTGGCGATCAGCAAAACCTCCAGCAAATCACTTCGTTCGTGAGTCATGCTGACGATCACACTTCCGATGGATTCCGGATCTATCTGCAAAGACTCTCTTATAACGGCAAACGTATCCAGCAACTCACGGCTGGTATCCGTCAGCTCGGTATCGGGTGAAACCAGGGGGCGTGGATTGGTTAATTCGGTTGATAGAACTTCGCATCGCTGCTGATCGTCCAAATCACTGTAATCTTCCACGACACCGGCAAGCCGGAGCAGCTCTCCGGTTACATGCTCAAATACCCGGCTGTGCTGGCGTATATCCATGGCGGCCATTCGGTATCCGAAGGTTTCAACCTGTGCGATGAGATCAGCCAACATACCCCGGTGTGCAAGATCTTCAAAACCGCAATCAAGTAAACTTTTTTTGATAGTGTTCAGGTCAGCCAGCAGATCTTTCGGCTGATATCTTTCGGGGTGCCATTCCGGCCGGTTGCTTTCACCCTCATTCCATCGGATCAACCGGCGCACCTTTTCCAGTATGCAGCTGATTTTTACACGGTACGGTTCATGCCAGTACTGCTTCATGGTAGGCACATACTCAGGAAGCAATTCCAAATCACGATCAATTGACTGCTGCAGACGTTCCGGCGTGTCAATCTGCCGGGATGATATGCTGAGTTCTCTCCAGAGCTCATCCAGTCGGTTTTCATACAGGGATAGTGCCGTGTACCGCTGATATTTTTGAGCCAGCCGTGTTACATCAGCCTTGACATACGGATTACCGTCCCTATCCCCTCCAATCCAGGTTCGGTATTTGATGATCCGGGGCAACTCAGGCACTACACCGTAATAAGTTTCGAAGGCGTTTCTCAAATCCCGGTACAAGCGGGGTATGGTTTCCCAGATGGAGGAACGCAGAAAGTAAAGGCTGTTTCGCACTTCATCCTCAACCGATAACCTGGAAGGGCGGACATCATCGGTGGTCAGTATGATACTGATTTTGTGGTAGAGTGAGGTCATCAGCTCATCCCTCTCATCAAGGGTAAGGTCTTGGGAAGAAAGGTCCACCAGGTGCTCCGCAATGTTCTGCTGCAGGTGCAGGATACTGCGCCGTCGAGCTTCCGTAGGATGCGCCGTCAGCGTTGGCTGGATATCCAGTTTTTTCAGCACATCTACCGCTTCTTCCGAACGGAGCCCCTGCCGGTGAAACTCGCTGACGGCTTCCATTATAGACTCCGTGCGCGGATGTTCACTATCGGCTTGCTGCTCGCGCCGGCGGTTAATTCGTATGATCTCAATCTGTTCAGCCTTATTAACCAGATGGAAAAATGAGGTAAATGACCTTAACAGCCAATCTATCTCCCGCTCATCAAGATCCTTAAAACTATCAATCACCTTTTGCCGGCTTTCCTCTTCGCCATTCTGATATGCTTTTTTACAAAGCGTTCTGCTGTTTTCTACCTTTTCGAAACTTGAATTTCCGGCAACCGTACGGATCGACTGCCCCAGCAAAGTGCCGACCAGATTCACATCTTTACTTAGTTCCGGAGAGATTCCCTCTCCCTCAGCGTCGATTTGCAGTCCCTGCCATCGGGAAGTATACTTCATAGTGGATTTTCTGTTATTATCTTGTAATGGAAGATAGTTGAATTTCGGTTACCTGGTATCCCTCAAGTATTTATAAATCAGCTTCAATAACCGGAAACCGAACCGGTAAATATAGATTTTTGGTCGTCAAATCAAAGTAAAATCAACCGGATACACTCTGGAAGCGCTTGTTTGGTTTCATGAGCTGGATTTTTTCTAAAACCCTATCACCCGGAATACCATTCACCGACTTATAATTCCTTTTGCTATAGATTAAAAGTGAATGCTACGTCAAAGACAAATGATCGCCCGGTCATTTCTTTTTGTCCGCAGAGCAAATTATATTGGTGACTTTTATATCACCATAACCGATCCTGTTTATATTAAGATTACTGATTAATTCATGTTGCACGAACCAACTGTACTTCCTACCGACCTGGGGTGGATTGAGGTGATTTGCGGGGGCATGTTCAGCGGTAAAACCGAAGAGTTGATACGCAGGGCACGACGGGCACAGATCGCCGGGCAGCGGGTAGTTATTGTAAAACCTCATCTTGATAAGCGCTATCATGAAGAGCATGTGGTTTCTCACAATGAACAGTCGCTGCCGGGTATCGTTGCCGAAACCGCCGATCAGATTGTTTTGATGACCGGAAATGCGGAAGTAGTCTGTATAGATGAAGCTCAGTTTTTTGACAACCGCCTCGTGGATGTAGCCAATGAGCTGGCCAACAGCGGCAAAAGAGTCATCATGGCCGGATTGGATATGGATTTTGAAGGCAAGCCTTTTGAACCCATGCCCCAATTACTGGCTATCGCTGAATATGTGACCAAATTGCACGCTATTTGCGCTGAAAGCGGATTAATCGCAAATTTCTCTCAACGGATTGTAGAAAATTCAGACAGGATTCTGGTAGGTGAAACGGATGCCTACGAGCCCCGATCCCGTCACTGTTTTCGCCCACCGGTTGATCAGGCCCGTGGCCGTAAAATTACTCCTTTTAATGATGTAGAAGATAAGGATGAACGTAAGAATCAACAGGAATAACAGGAAATAGGATATGAATATAATTCATGGAATTTTCGGGATGGCTGTCCTCATTGGGATTGCCTGGCTGTTTAGTAATGACCGCAAAAACATAAACTGGAACCTTGTAGGTCGCGGGCTGTTACTTCAATTCGGTCTCGGTGTATTCATCCTTCTGGGTACGGATATGGTCAACTATCTCGCCGAACTAACCAACCTCCCTTCCTGGATATTCTGGGCTACCATCGGTCTGCCAAAGTTGCTGTTTGATTACCTGGCAACTTTTTTCACCCTGGTCATAGCTTTCACCACTCACGGAGCAGAGTTTGTTTTCGGAGCCCTGGCCACCCCTCCCGGTGAAGAAGGAAGTATGGGCTCCTTTTTTGCATTTCAGGTACTGCCGACGATTGTCTTTTTCGCCTCTCTTTCAACGGTATTATATCATTACGGCATCCTGCAGAAAGTCGTTGCTTTTATGTCGACCGGGATGCGGAAGCTGATGGGAGTATCCGGGGCCGAGTCGCTTTCGGTGACCGGTAACATTTTTATCGGGCAGACCGAATCGCCGTTGTTGATCAGACCCTTCATCAAAGGACTTACAAAATCCGAGCTGCTGGCTGTAATGACCGGTGGTATGGCTACCATCGCTGGTGGTATAATGGCCGCCTACATTTCAATGCTGGGTGAAGCCTATTCGCAGGCGATGGGAGTACCGCTTGAAGAAGGGCGCCAATTGTTCGCCGAACACTTGTTGGGGGCGAGCATCATGGCAGCTCCGGGCGCACTGGTGATCGCAAAAATTTTCTTCCCTGAACGCGAAACCCCTAAAACTATGGGAGATCGTGAATCGGTGGAAAAGCAAGCCGAGCAGGAAATCGAAGAAAAAGATGCCAACGGTATCGATGCGGCGGCATCCGGAGCGCTTGAAGGACTCAAGCTGGCTCTGAACGTAGGTGCTATGCTTATCGCCTTTCTTGGGTTGATTGCGATGTTCAACCACTTTCTGGGGTGGTTCGGAGATGGTACCGGTTTGAATTCCTGGCTGGAGGGAATCGATCAGGACCAGCTTTCTATCCAGTTAATTCTGGGCTGGATATTCTGGCCGGTGAGTTTTGTTATCGGAATTCCGTTCAATGATGTACTTACCGTCGCCAGTCTGATCGGTATTAAAATCGTTTCAACTGAATTTATAGCCTACAGCGACCTGACACAGCTTATGGTCGACCAGGCCATCGAACCCCGCACGATTGCCATGGCAACATTTGCGCTTTGCGGTTTTGCCAATTTTGCTTCCATCGCCATACAGATTGGTGGTATAGGTGGTTTGGCCCCCGACCGAAAAGCTGAGATCGCCGCCTTCGGGCTTAAAGCCGTTCTCGCCGGTAACATTGTTAATCTGATGAACGCTGCCATTGCCGGAATTTTATACTAACTGTAATTTTAAAGGCGTTCACCAAAAGAATTTCAGGCCTGAATACAACGAATACATCAACTTAAAAAGAAACCAATATGTCCCGTAGCTGGCTGCTCGGCACCTTAGTGCCGGCGTTCTTTATTTCTTCCTGCACATTTTTTGCTTCTTCCACCGATGAGGACGATGTCGTCGGGATAGTTAATGATGAACCTGTATTTTTTGATGAGGTTAGGCAGGCTTACCAAGGCAGCACACCGGATGATATGGCATCCGGGCTGAGCGAAGAAGCTGATGATGCCGACTTTATTGACTTTCTGGATTTGTATCTCGATTACCGTGTTAAACTTGCCGTAGCTGAAGAAACGGGATTACTGCAGAGTGAAGAACTCCTCAACCAGCTCGATGACTATCAGCAGCAAACCGCTTACCCTTACTGGCTGGAGCGCAAGGTAAAAGATGAGCTGCTGGATGAGCTCGTGGAGCGCAGTAATGAAGAAATTCACGCCTCTCACATATTAATTGCCGTACCGGAAGACGCTTCTCCTTCGGATACCCTGGCCGCTTATGAGCAATTAATGGAAGCCCGCGAACGCTACCTGGAAGGCGGGGAGGATTTTGAAGAGCTAAGCCGGGAATACTCTTCTCAACGCCAGGGACGAAGCATGGGTGGAGATCTCGGATATTTTTCCGCAGGTATGATGATCAAAGCATTTGAAGATCAGGCTTATAATACACCGATTGACAGTTTATCCAAACCTTTCCGCAGCTCATTCGGCTATCATGTGCTTAAAGTAAAAGACCGGAAAGAGGCCATTCCTGAACGCCATATTTCGCATATATTCTGGCGCACCCAGGAACGCAGTCCGGAAGAGGTGATGGAAGAGGCAAATGAAGCCTGGAACTACCTTGAAGATGGAGTGGATTGGGATGAACTCGTACAGCGCTACTCGGAAGACACCCAATCCCGGCAACGCGGCGGACAGGTAGGATGGGTTGGGGTCAACGATTTTGAAGAGCAATTCACGGAGCGATTGCTGGAAATGGAAGAGCATGATACCTACACCGAGCCTTTCCACAGTGAATATGGCATCCACATTCTCCGGCTCGATTCCATACGTACGTATGAAAATGATGAGCAGTTACGGGATGATTTATACGAACAGCTTCAGCGGCTACCTCGCTATCGGGAAAACCGGGAGGCGGTACTGGCAACCGTAAGACGTGAAGGTGGAGAAATTATACACCAGGATACCCGGGCTGCCATCGAACAATTCGCTGAGGAGTCCGACTCCCCTTCTATCGATGAAATGCAATGGCCTGAAGATCTGAAGGATCAGCCGCTGTATGAGATCAACCAAACGGAATACCTTGCGGCAGACTATTTTGAATGGCTGATTGAACACCACGATGTTGAACGCTATAGCTTCAACATGCTGGAAGAGTTTTTTAAAGATATGGCCGATCAAGAAGTTATTCCGCTCACGTATCAAACATTTCCCGAGTTTGAAGAAATATCGGAACAGTATCTGAACGGGCTGGCTGTATTTCAGGTGAACGAAGACTCCGTCTGGAATTACGCCCGGCAGGATACACAGGCAGTAAAACGCCATTATGAAGATAATATCGATGATTATCAGTTTCCTGAACGGTATAGGTATACACGATTTTCTGCTCACAACGACTCACTGATTGATGTGGGGCTTACTTATTTCGAAGAAGGAATGCAGCCAGATTCAATCGGCTCAAAAATCAGTGGCCTGGTTGCAGTAACCGAAACTGTAAGCAGTTTAGAAGGCGAGCCTTTGGGTCACCTTAAAGATCTTTCAGCCGAAAATTTCACAGAAAGCTTTACCTGGAGAAGCCGACCGACCGTTTTATATCTACATGAAATTAAAGAGCCCCGGGCAATGACCTTCGAGGAAGCCTACAGCCGGGCTGCTTCGGATTACCAACCTGTCCGGGAAGAATACTGGTTAGAAGCAATGCGGCAGCGTTATAATGCCAGGGCATACCCTGAAAGGCTGAAACGGCTAAACTCAGAACGAAATTAAAAATGCTATTGAGCTCGATATTAAAAAACCCCGGCTATTTTTTCCTGCTCCTGCTATTCGCCGGTACAGCATGTGAAAGTCCAACACACGATGCCGACGAAACGCCAATTGCGCAGGTTGGTGATAAGGTACTCACCTTGGAACAGCTTCAAAGTGATATCCCCTATGATACCAGTGCAGCCGACGATATTGCCCTGATTGAATCCCAGCGAAACAGCTGGATACGTCAGCAGGTACTTGCGGAAGAAGCCAAACGTTTAGGCATACATACCGATGATGAGTTTCAACGCAGACTCGAGCGGCTTAAAGATGAATTGCTCGTGAAAATCCTGCGAGATGCCGTCATAAATGAATACATAGAGCAAAATCCGGTTAGCCGGCA
>SLQI01000225.1 GCA_007131535.1 Balneolales bacterium
CTTCGTTCCGCTCGTCCCAAAAATGCTCGAGTACGCTCTGTACACTGCGCTTTTTGGGAGCTTCGCGCGCCTTGATCTTGGCGTTTTCTTACGACACTACCTCTTTTCTTACAGGCACTAATTAATACTTTTAAAATCCGCGGATATCCGTGCAAACCCGTGGCTAAAAAATACCACTATTTTTTCTGTATTACTTCAACACCGGCAATCTTAAGGCAATACATCAACACAATGCCATAAGCGATGTGCATGGTGAGTCCGGCGATGATGAATAATCCGGGAACCCAGGTTGCCATATAGAAAATGCCGAACGGCTCACCAGCTGCCATGGATACCAGGGGGGATACAACCAATCCCGCTACTAAGGTTATCATCACCCCGTAAATAATGCCTTGTACCAACCAGTTGCCAGGAATATATCGGCCTGCACCAACCACCCATATCAGACCAAGCAGCACTCCGCCAATGTTATAGGCGGCATTACCCCAGAATATCGTATAGGGGTCGGTCGGATGCATCGCATTGAAACTTTCTTTGAGGATATATCCGACATCAATCACCGGTAAGCCTATGCCGCCCTGAAGGAAAGCGACCATCGTCATTACAAAAGTTGCAATCAACCCGGAAAACGTTGTCTGCCAGAACACTTTGGTATTCATACGAATTTTCTCCTGTTTATCCGATTCCCATCCGTTTTATATAGTGATTTCTCAATACCGAATAACGTTATTTTTTGATCCGTATACAAGCGCTTTGCGAGCGAGGGTGATAACTCTTTTGTCAATGGGTATATGCGGGCAGCCCGATTTTATCGGACAGCCCGCGGAGCTGTTTGTTCCAAATACTGCTCAGATGTGCAGTGTTTTTGTGAAAGTGGCGGGATATGCTTTTAGCTATACCTATTTCAGCACAAAAATATGTGGCAAAATAATCCGCGTTCAATCCGGGAAAATCCGCGGTTTTGAAAAAAATGATTGAGTTAGTGAACATGCAGGCAGCCCGATTTTATCGGACAGCCCGCGGAGCTGTTAGCTCCAAATACTGCTCAGATGTGCAGTGCTTTTGTGAAAATGGCGGGATATGCCTTTAGCCATCCCTGCTTCATCACTAAAATCCGTGGTGAGAAAATCCGTGTTCAATCCGGGAAAATCCGCGGTTTTAAAAAATGATTGAGTTGGTGAGCATGCGGACAGCCCGATTTTATCGGACAGCCCGCGGAGCTCAGCTTTCCTGGCTTTGCTCGGATAGCGCCGCGATTATGGCTCCTTTGACAATTATGCCGCGCAACTTCTCTTCTTCGTCAATAACTGCGATAGGATACGTTACCCCTGAGGCGGTATTGATGACCTCGGAAAGATAGGCATCCTGATGTACGGTTTGAGCCGGGTGAATCAGTTTTTTAGGTAACCCTTTTTCCTTTTCGTCTTTTACCTTTGCCGCCTGAACCAATTCTTCAGCTTCTACATAGCCTAATAGCCGGCGTCCCTGATCCAACACGAACATAGTGGTGAGCCCGAGATTTTTCATTTTACGGAGCGTAGTACGCGGTCCGTCAGTGTGCCGGACGGTATCTTTGGGTTTTTGCATTATCGACTGCGCCGTGATTACGGCCGTCCGGTCAATTCCTACCACAAACTCCCGCACATAATCGGTAGCGGGATTGGAAATGATTTCCTCGGCTTCGCCCAGCTGGATAATTTTACCTTCTTTCATGATGGCGATGCGATCACCCAGCTTGAAGGCTTCGTCGAGGTCGTGGGTCACAAATACAATGGTTTTTTTCAGCTTGCTCTGAAGCTCCAACAGCTCATCCTGCATATCCCGACGGATGAGCGGATCCAATGCGCTGAACGCCTCATCCATAAGCATGATAGGAGCGTCCATAGCAAGGGCCCGGGCCAGTCCTACGCGCTGCTTCATCCCGCCTGATAGCTGCTCCGGATATTGATTTTCATACCCCTTCAACCCGACCTGCTCAATCACTTTACGAGCCGTTTTCTGCCGTTCGGATTTTTCTACATCCTGAAGTTCCAGCCCGAATTCCACATTACCCAATACGGTGCGATGCGGAAGAATGGCAAAACTTTGAAATACCATTCCGCCGAAATTTTTTCGCCGGAATTCAACCAGCTCTTTTCGGGACAGCCGGGATATATCCACCCCGTTTATTTCAATGGTTCCTTTGGTCGGCTCTATCAACCGGTTCAGCAGTCGCTGCAATGTAGATTTACCGCAACCGGACAAACCCATTATTACAAATACTTCACCCTCGGCAACAGTAAATTCCGCTTTTTGAACTCCGACAACCAGTCCGGTTTTCTCTTGAATTTCTTCTTTGCTGAGTCCCTGTTCGATTAATTCAAACGCGCGTTCCGGCTGGTTGCCGAAGATCTTATGCAAATCTTTTACTACAATTGTATCCATTGAGACTATACCCGCTTAACAATTACCGACCTATATGCGCAGTGTACCGCCTATTCCGTTTCCAGCCAGGCATCGACTTTGTCTTCGTTTTCACTGATCCACGCCCGGGCTGCTTCCATCGGTGCCATCCCCTCTTCAATCATTACCATAACCTGACCAATATCTTCATTCGTCCAGTAGAAGTTATCCAGGAAGCTGAATACTTCGGGGTCCTGTTCCTCCAGCTGCGGGGTTACGATCGTGTGGATGGCTTCAGCATCCCCGAAGATGCCGTCCGGATCATCAAGGTATTTGAGATCAAAGGAAGCAAATTTCCAGTGTGGGGTCCACCCGGCAACTACAATGTGCTCATTATTTCGTATCGCCGAACTCAAGGCGGCCGCCATTGCCGCTCCGGACCCTTCAACTAATCTGAGGTTGATACCATAATGCTCTATAGCCTGCTCGCTGGCTTGCATCAGACCGGCACCAGGATCAATACCGACTACCCTGCCCCCGAGTTCATTACTGAAGTCATTCAATTCGGTAATGGAATTAATGGGAGTATAAGCCGGAACTACCCATCCTATTCTGGCATCTTCGAGATTGGGACCGAGATCTACAACATCGACTCCATAGCTATCCCAATAGGTTTGGTGAGTCGCGGGCAGCCAGGCAGATACAATGGCGTCAAAGTCACCGCGGGCGATACCTGCCCACATCGGGCCGGGTTCGGCTGATTGAATATTCACCTCACGGTCAAGCCGGTCCATTAATACCGCTGCGACAACATGGGTTGAGGCGATTTCAGAATCCCATTCCACATATCCTAACCTGACCTCATCGAGTTCAGCGGCACATGAATATAGCAACAACCCAACAAGCAGGATACTTAACAGCGCGCCCGGCTTTATCATAAAATTTATCCACCCGGATTCGGATGTAATGTTGTAATTCATAAAAATATCCTTCAGTTTAATAGTAAATATCTGCTCCGGCCTCGCTCAAGATATTGGGAGTAAAACCATTAAAGAAATATTCGATCTCAAAGATAGTACGGAATATGCATATTTTTCATCAGCGTATCTTTACTTCTTCTGTAGTAATTTTCAGATATCGTCTACAGCATAACAACCGCATTGCGTTGACACATTTTTGCTATTTTTATTCGACTTTAAATAATTCAGATAATTACTCCGTATATTCGGAAAGATGCCTTGTTCAATAAGTTATAAGGTGCTATAAATTCATTTTGAGTTTAGCCTGTGCGCAAACTTGTAACTCCTGACCGCTTGAGTTCACTTATATCCGATACCAGATTGAGCGCGTCCGGGTGCTCATTAGCCCGGTAATTTTATTGATGCAGGACTACCTGCACTACCCTATAAGTCTACCAGAAAACTATTTATACTTTCAATACCGTCATGAAAAAATCCGTTTTTATACCTTTGCTTTTCGTAGCGCCGTCATTACTCCTGTTTGGCTGCCGTGACAGTAATAACGGCGATGATTATCCGCCCGATCTTTCAGACTTTCCCTTCGAAGAGTTAATGACGGGAACCGTCTCATCCGCATTAATTTCTTTGGATGAATACGATGGTGATATAGAATCCTATTTGATCATCAATATAATTGAGGATCACGAAACGGTTACCTTCAGCATTGATGGTAACCCGGTTGACCTTGTTGGGTTTGGCGGAAGCTATTTTGGTGAACCTGACTTAACTCCGGCTCAGACTTTTTCATTTGAACTTGTAATCGACGGTTCAACAACCTCCGGAAGTCTCACGCTGCCGGGGTTGTTACAAGCGGATTTTCCGGCCGAATTTAACTTTAACTCAGATTATAATTTCAGCTGGTCGATTGAAGATGATCCGAATCATTTCATTCCTTATCTGGATGTTGATTATGAAGATGACTTCATTTACGAGGTAGAGCTGCTGAGCGGCAGCCAACGCTCCCATACATTTAGTCAAGCCATTTACAGCGGCTTATCCTGGGATCAGGTCTGGGATGTAGAGGCCGGCGTGCTGGCTATTAATTATCAGAACCTCGATGGAATCTTCTTTGCCGGAGCATTTGACCGATACAAATGGTATCCGGATGATGAGGAGAGAGGGAGAGTGACGGAGAGGAGGAGAGACAGAGTGAGGGAGTGAGGGGGTGAGGGAGAGATAGAGTGACAGAGCGATAGAGCAACCCCACCGTTGGGAAACCCGGATTTGATGCATTATCATCATAACTCCGCCAGTGCCTCTCTCCGTCTCTTATGAAAAGCATCCGAATCCAATAATAACCCACCTGTCCCCTCTCTAAATGAGTTAGAGAGGAGACAGGGGTGAGTTTAGTTCCTAAAAAAGCTTAATCATTCATCCAATCCTGTTCGGGAGGATCTCCGAACGGATAGAAGTTATCGATATCTACATTTTCGTAGTCCAGTGCTTCCAGGCGAATGGTGCCGAACCAGTCTCCCGGAGCATCTACGATGTGGATGGTCGGGGCATATCCGGTTTCGTCAAATCCGCGGCGGAAATGGACCCTTGTTTTGAGCACGAAAACATCAAAATCATCGGGATCAACCGGGCCAACCTGAACGCGGTTCAGAGTGGTATTTTGCTGATAGGCCGGCGTCATAAAAAGTACATTATTATCACCGAATTCAACCGCTGCAACCCGGTCGTACCCCCATTGGGAGCCTTTCCAGATCAACTCGCCGGTAATCTCAACCGGATCTCCGGCCTGCTCACCGGTATATCCGCCAACTTCCATATCGAATGTATCTCCTACTTCGATGCCTTCCTCCCAAATGCGGTCAAGTGTAGGTTCGGCAGATAGCGCGGAATACAGGACATTGCCTACGCCCTGATCGATCAACTCCTGAAGAGTCCAGGTGGCATCACCGGGTCGGTCCCAGTAATCAGCCAGAACAACAGGGGTTTCACCGGCGTCAATAGCCTGCCGGGTGAGGCGTACAGCTTCCTCCGGTTCCGGAAACTCTCCGTGAGCCCAATCCTCACGCACCCGCCAGATAAATTCAGCCATGTCGTCAGCAATTTCATCGGCCAGCTCCTGATCGTTATCCGTCATCACATGGATGCTGCTGCCGACTGTCGGCACATCCGACCACGGAAAACCAAGAAATACATTTACATAAGCACCCGGCTCACGATTTTCCCAACGCCGTGCGCGTTCCATAACATCCATCAGCGGCGACTGACCCGTCCACTGGAGAACCGTAGCGGTGAGTATAGGCGGACGTCTTACGGCCGTAGTTGGATCATATTCACCCCGCATCACTTTGCGGAGATAGCGTGCGGCGCGTTCACCCTGTTCATAGGAATCATAGTGCGGGAAACGCTTGGTAACAAATGAGCCGTCGGCATATTCAAGAAACTGTTCGTCCTCGTTTCCGTGAAGATCAAAAGTCGCAACGATGGGTACATCCGGACCGACCACCTCCCGAAACCGGCGGGCCATTTCAGCTTCCGGCCGTTCGATGTTGCGCACGGCCATTGCCCCGTGGAGGGATAAAAACACGCCGTCAACCGGTCCGGCTTCCTCCAGCTCCTCCAGCATATTTCCAACGAAGTGATCAAATACCTCCTCCTGGTTCCAGGAGCGGGAAGTTCCGCCGTGCACTCCAACCGGTGAAGGCAGACCAATCAATTCAATATCATCATACTCACTCGCTTTCTGGGTAAAACCGCGTACATAACTGCTGAGAGACAAGACGTCATCGCCTTCCCTGGGTTCACCTCTGCGCAGCCAGTCATCGATGCCGGGATCTCCCCCGGGACAGAATGTGCAGGTTTCATGGGAAAACCTGGCAACCGCTACCCTTTTTGTATCTTCAGTCTCTTCACAACCGGTAGTCGTAAGCAAAATGGGAGTAACCATAAATGCCCAGATCAATAATCCGGACAATGGCACCATCCTAATTTTTCGGTATATCATATTTCAGTCCGTTTTAATACAGCATTAAAGATTATATCGGTATGCTATTAAGAAGGTGCTGCTGAAATCCTTCTTTCGAAACATATCCGACATTATTATCCGGATATGTTAGCTAAATCGCAAAACGGAATGTAAGGAGGCTTTGCAAAATTGAGTTTTTTTGTCAAGATCGGGACCAGAGGGATCTAAAGCCGCAGCATATGGAGAATATGTGAGGATTTTAAAATCCCGATAAC
>SLQI01000383.1 GCA_007131535.1 Balneolales bacterium
CCGTTTCAGAACCCGGTCGAGGATCCCGGCAGACCTCAAACACTTTATTCCGAACCTTATGATGCCCGTCTACCCGGCTATCATCGGCTGGATATAGCTATTGAACGAGAATTCACTATCAGCCCGAGGCTCACCCTGGAAACGGAAATCGGGGCAATTAACAGCTACGACAGCCGGAACATTTTTTATTTTGATGTGAATACTCTGCAACGGGTTGATCAAATGCCATTCCTGCCCTATTTCTCCCTTAAGGTTGAAATAAACTAAGTTATATGTATACCACCAATTGCACTAAAATCTGTAAGCTGCCCAACATCAATCGATTTATAAAAACGGGTACGTTTTTGTTGCTGGCACTCTTTATTTTAAAAAGCTGTGAGCAGAATTTTGATCCGTTTGAAGACGGTGAAGCGGCTTTTTCCGTATATGGTTCCCTTTCTGTTGATCAGGCCCCTAACTATATACGTGTTAAAGACTTGCATGAAGCATTTATTGAAGATTCTACATACAGTTATAATTACGATGTTACCTTTGAGAACCTGACAAATGATACTACCTACGCACTAAGAGATACAATTATCGATTTCGGGGGATTAAAAACCCATAATCTTATTTTGGACGACCTATTAAAACCTAAACGGAAATACCGGATAACTATAGAAAACGATGATGGTGCAAAAACACAAAGTATAGCTACTACACCCGGTATAGCCGAACCTGAAGTGATACCCGAAGGCGCCGGATGCTACGATACCATTCAAATACGATTCGAGAATGTAGTCAAACCGGAGCAACTACACGTTGAGCTGGGTTTTCCATTTGACGAGGGCATCTATCGGGCGCATATCAGTGGGTCGTTCAGTGAGTTTCATCACAATGAAGAAAAAAACGTATGGTACATCGAAGGTACCATGCGAAACCTGTTAAAATATGCCTTCCCTCCGACCGGAGACGGACCGCCTTGCAGCCAGCCACCGGCGGTATGGTGCTGGAATCTGGATTCAGATGAAATTCAGGTTGATTATTATCACCTCGGACCGGAATGGGAATCCGAATATCGGGTAGAGGAATCCCGCAGCCCCATTGAAGCACCTGATGTAGATGGTGGACTTGGTTTCTTTGGCGCCTATGCAAAAGGCTCTTTTTCCTTTCGGATTGATACAACCCAGTAGAAAAAAGCGAATAGTACCTGCGGACCAAGCTCTACATCGTGTCACTACATAAAAATTATAACCCTTTATACTTACAGGCCGTTACTTCCCGCTCTTTCCCAATATCCGGTCGATTATGGTACCCAGACGACGGTTGTGCTCCACCCCTGCCTGTACGGCTAACCTGGAAATCTCCAGCTCAAGTTCCTCCGCACTCAGCTTTTCATCCGACGGCAAATATCCTTCGCTGATCAGAAACTCTTCAATTTCTTCTTTGCGTTTTTTCCCGACTCCGTTTACTCCGGATACTCTACGAACCAACTCTTCCGGATGGCCTTTTACCTCTTCAATCAAACTATAGACTCCCTCCTCCTGATTAGCAGAAACCAAATTGGCCTCCTTTAAATCAGAAAATGAAACAGGATATGGGCGGCCTTTCCGATACAGTTGAAGAACCTGCGAAATGAACTTACCCAGCTTTAACAGGGTAACGCGTTTGTTTTCAGTCAATTCAGGCAAAGGGGTTTCGCTTTGCAGCCAGGCCTCAAGTTTTCCCCATCGGTCCAAACCGTATTTAAGACAATGATAAAGTAATTGCGGATCATCCAGCAGCATCCAAACCGGTATTTCTCCGCGGGATTGCACCAACGGATCAAACTTCGGGAGGTCAAGCTGTAACAGGTACGCTTCGTAATCCGCCGTTTTGGGTTCGGGGATATTCCGGTCTAACCTGAGCTCCGGCACTTCCCGTTCCCAGCCGACACCAACCTCAGGGGTATGTTCACTTAGAATATGAATCTCAGGCTCTATAACTTCCTTCCAACGCCCTACCTCTTCTTCCTGGGCAGTAAAATAAAATACCTGGCGCCCCTCACTCACCATCTCAGTAATGCTGCTGACAATGGCCTCCGCCCGGGTGTTATCACTGACGGCGAGCAGCTCGTCCGCAAAAAGAGGCAAAGCAACTCCATGCTCCTGATGCTGAATAAACGCCATACGTACTGCCAACAGCAATTGCACCCGTGTACCGCTTGAAAGCTGCTCCAGACCCAACCCGCGATTTCGGGTCGTCTCAACCGCCCGGAACCCCTGGCCGTCCTGTGCCATATCCAGGGTGAAATTACCACCGGTAAACCGGCGAAAATAACCCGCTGCTGCCTGAAACACCTTCGGATAACTTTCCTGCCGATGCTGACTCAGAATATGATCCATCACCAGATGTTTGATATGGCGGTTCAGGAAATCCCTTCGTACACCCCGCAATTTATCAGCTGCCTGTTCTGCGGCGGCATGTGCTTCTTCCAGTCTTTGCTCCTGTTGTTCCTTGCGAATCAAGGTTTCAATACGGTGAATTTCCTCTTGAAGTTTTTCTGCCTCCCTCCCCTGTATTTCAAATTCTTCCTGTAATTCAGTCAGCTGCCTCTCATCCTTATCAGCCCATAAATCTTCATAAACAGGTTTTTGCTGCACTTCTTTCCAGGCTGCTTCAATTCGGGCATTCAGCTCATTTATCTTATCCCTGAGCTGCCGGTTTCTTTCAAAATTCTGAAGCAACAGCTCAACCTGTTCACTGTTATCACAGCCGGTTTTATCGCAGAGCTCCTGAATTTCAGCTTCTATATCGGTTTGTTCCTCATGGAGTTTCTCAAGTCTTGCCTCGGCCTGCTCGATATCCTTTAGGAGAGCATCATGCCGCTGATTTCGGTTTTTAATATCTTCAAAAACATGCTTTAGCTCCTTTTCTGAATAATCTGTGCTCATGTAAGCGCCAAACTCATCCTTTAGATACGATTGCAGACTCTGAAATTCCTGGTTGAGGTCATTCAATTTGGGCTTAAGCTGATCTATTCGTTCAGAGTATTCTTTAATTCTTCGCAATGCTTCCACCATAATCAGCAGTGTTACCTCCGATCGTTGTTTCGGGGCTAAGCCGGTCACCTCAAGTAATTTTTCCCGCTCATTTTCAAGATTGCTGAGTTTATTTCTTATGTGGGAGCTCTGTGCTTTGAGTTTTTCCAACTCTTCCAGTTTCGACTCCTGTTTTTCAGCTTCCGTCCGTCGCTTTATCAGGTTATCCAATAGTTGAGCCACTTCATCGGTATCCCAAAGATCCGGTTCGGGCAGGCCGGTTCGCTCGTACTCCTGACGGTAAATATCAGCCCTCTCAGTACCCTGCTTCCTTTTCTGAAATAAACCTATCAACAATATCACCACTGCAATGGCCAGACCTATCCAGGATGCCGTCATGGAAAACGGGGCTGCAATTCCGGACAGCACCACTGCTGCCAAAACCCCCCAGGCGAATTTCAAGGGTACGTGAGCCTCCTGTTCCGGTTTTAACTCTTTCAGCCACCGTGTCAGCTCAGTTATCCCCTGATTCAATTCTGAGGAAGAAAACTCGGGAGTCGTCGTTTGCTCAAGCTGTTCAATGGTATAGGTGAGCTTCGAAAGCTCCTGTTCCTCTGTATACCACCGCCGGGTCCAATCTGCCAGATCTTCGATATGATCCGATGTAAACCGAAGCTGCTCCGGATTAATATCCCACTTATATTCGCCTTTTATCGATTCCAGACCGGTTTTGGCTTCCTGCAATTGCTTTTTCAGCTCTTTGCCTTCACTTTGCTTGCGCTCAAGTTCGCCAAGTTGTTCGTTCCAATGCCCGATTTTAACTTTCGAAACTCCACTCTCCGGCAGACCTAATTTCCGAAGCTCTTCACGGTATTCCTCAATTTTCTTCTTTAAACTATCTTTTTCCTGGCGTTTGCTTCGCAGTGCAACTTCCTGCTTTTGCAACTGCCGGGCCTCTTCACCGGTCAGGTGGTCCAGAACCTGTGGCAGCGTGTTTTTCTCTGTAGCCTGACGGTCCCGCTCCAGCTCCAGTTGCCGAATCTTCCTCAGCGCTTTAATACATTCCGCTTTTTCCAGAGCTGTTTTTGCCTGTTTTAGCTCCCGCCGCTTCTGTTGCAGGTCATTCTGCTGCGCAAACAAATTCTGCTGCTCCTGCCGGATTTTTCTGACCTCCGACTGTGCTTGATCAAACTCCTTAAATTGTGCTATTCTTTTGGTAGGTAGATCATAGCTTACCTTCAGGTTAGCGGCAGCCTTTTGCAGATCAAGTCCACCCATAACCCCCTGCCAGATAATGGAGGCAAAATCTTCATCGGAACTTGAAAGCAAATCGGTTACCGACAGGTCATACATGGAAACCTTATCCGGGATTGGCAAATCAAGAACATCAGCTTTTTGCCGGTTTTTCTGAATCTCCATGTACCCCCGCTCCCATATCACTGAGTAATCATCATCATTAACCCGATAGCTGCCATCTAACACAAGCTCGGGGCTACGTGAGTACCTGCTAAGCCAGATCAGCGTTTTCATTGCCCGGGCGGTAGTGGTTTTACCGGAGGCATTCGGCCCGAACAGGATATTCAAACCCGGTTTAAATTGAAATTCATCCAGACCGTCCGGCAAACCGGGAGCCGAGCGCAAATTTAACCTATCGATAATCAGTTTACTCATTTCTGGGATTCAATCTCCTGTTTTCTCAACTCAGTGAGCCACTCGTTAACCGCTTCCCTGAGCAGCTCCTCTATTTTTTCTTCTGCATCTACGGGACCTGCTGTTTCCTCATCTGTAACATCGAGAACAGGTTTAAACGTCTCATACCGCATCACCTTCTCTTTGAGAAGCCGGGTCTGCTGAATAAGTTCGCGCAGAGATTCGTTATTTTCGGGGTGATCAAAATCTTTCAGCAATGTTGCCAGGATTCCGATAAGATCCTTTTTGCCGGCCAGATGGTCAAGATCAGCCGGTGGAAGTCCGGTACGGTTGATCAAGCGGCGGATATACAAGGATGGGGAGCGGCTGATTTCCCGTTCCGAATCTTCCTGAAAATGCTTCTCAATCGTTTCGAAAAGATCCGGATCACCGGTGCAAACCAGGTCAATAACTCGGTAATTCACACTGTGATTACCATGCCCGGCCTGTTCTTCAACACGCGTCAGGAACCGGGATCTCCAATCGTCGGCATCCTGCAACCCATCAAGACTGATTTCAATTTCATCATACCGAATCGGAGAGAGCGGGATTTGATCAGTTGATATGACACCCTCCGTATTTACCTGGAGGAGCCATGGTCCGTGTGAACCGGTTTCATTTGCATGCAGAGCATGGGGAGATCCGGGATAGAGGATCAGGGGAGATTGCGTCTGTCTCTGTTCCGGCTTGTGGATGTGACCGAGCAGCCAGACCGGCCAGCCGCTGTCGGCCAGATCCCGAGATGTAGTCGGAGCATAATAGGAATCGGAGGGCCCATCCAAATCGGTGTGGAGCAGTGCTAATGCCGGAGAGGTTGATGGCTCTTGATTAAGTTCCGCCATCGGGTTGACTTTGGTATGCTCTTTATCAAATGACCAACCAGCTATTTCAATTTCCCGGCCATCCCGGCAAATATGGCGCACCACCTCCCAGTACTGTCCGCGTCCCAATAGATTGAAGTTTTCAAGCCGATCCCGCATTTCACTCAGTTGCGGCAAAACAAGCGCATCGTGATTTCCAGCTACGGCATAAACACGGATTCGATGCTCGTTCAGTTTTTCCAGCCCTGTGCTCAGTCGGTGCAGCGCCTCGAACCAGGCGTTTTCTTTATCAATCACATCACCGGTGAGCAAAAGTGCTTCAACCTCATGCTCAATAGCAAGATCCACCAGCTTTTGCCAGCTCCTGGACACAGACAGATCGGGATCGGTTATCTCCTCTGAAGGATGAACCGTCCGGCGCCCCAGATGTATATCACCGGTGACAAGAAATTTATAGTTCATTACATAATTAATCTTAAAATTCGCTCAATCAACATCAGGAATAGATTAATTGATCTCATTGAAGTATCCCTCAGGATGATAAACCCGTGAGGTTAAAAAAACAAAAGCCGCTTCCCGAAAAAAGGAAAGCGGCTTTACAGTTACTGTTGAAAAATTATATTTCAGGTTATTCCATCGTCGCAGGCTCGGAATCTGCAATAACGGCATCCACTGTATGGATCACGCCATTTTCAGCCTCAATATTCTCGAAGGCAATTTGAACCCCTTCAACCTCGATGAAGTCGCCCTCACCTTCTATTTGAATGGTTCCTCCATCCATAGTTTCAAGTTCATCTACCTGACCGAGATCGTCAGAAGTATATTCACCTTCCACTATATGTGCCGCCATGATATCTTCCAGTGTAGCGGGGTCCGGATTCACTAATTGTTGCTGAACTTGTTCCGGAGCTTGTTGAAAGGCCTCATCGCTTGGAGCAAAGACCGTATAGGGTCCGCCATCCTGAACTTCCTGTATCATGCCTGAACTCTCCAGTGCAGTAACCATAGTGCTCAGGTTTTCAATGATCATAGTCTCAACAAGATCCATATCACCGATATCTTCCTGTTCAAATGGTTCGGA
>SLQI01000331.1 GCA_007131535.1 Balneolales bacterium
CCCATTTTTTCCAGCTTCTCCCGCAGTGAGGTGATTCGCGGCCAAATACCGACTGCAAATGCCCCGGTAGCTGCAACGTACATACTGCTGCCGGCACCACTTATGACCGATCCGCCCGGACTGGTCATCAACAGGATCATCCCCAGGTTAAGCAATGCATAGGCACCCCAGGCCCACAACGGGTGTCCGCGGCGGTGGTGTTGCCACGGAATCCTCGGCAGCATCCACCAGGCTACCCCCATGATCAGCATCAAAAACCAGCCGACCAGGCCGGCTTCAATGTGCGGCATGCGCATACCCCACCCCTCCGGCCACCAGCCGGTGGTTTTCACTGTAAGCAGAAGTGCTCCCGCGGTGACGGTAAGCACCAGCCAGATCAGAGAGGTGCGGATCATCCAGATGGAGACTGTGGGCATGGTTTTATTAAATTCGAATTTCGAATTTAGAAGTTTATTCCTTCAGAATTACTTTTTTGCATTTTTAGCCCCTGCCGGCCTGACTCTCTGCCAGATCATCCCGGCATACAAAATGCAGGCTATAGCTTTCATCCATCCGCCGGCGATCAGTATGGCCGTCAGTGCAGGACTGCCATGATAGCCTCCGTTGGTTTCCAGCAGGGCGCGGATAATCAGGCCGAGATTCAGAAGAATATAAACCGTCCACCAGACCGCTTCCGGTCCCCGATGGTTTTCCCGGCTGTAACGGGGGAACATCCAGACTGAGACTCCGATGATGATCTGGGTGATCCATCCTACCGTCAGGGTGTGATAAAACAATACCTGAAGCCCGGTCTCTGCTCCTCCGATCCAGCCGGCACTTGTCATATGGCGGATGGCAATCAGAATCATGGAGATGATCAGCCAGATCAGTCCGGTTTTAAGAAAGAGTCGGGAAATCAGGGGCATATTTTAACGGGATATAGCACCTTCCGAACTCGGGAGTCCGGAAGGTTTTATTGGCTTGTCGTTCAATTACTTATCAACTGTGTAGCTTTGGGAAACAGCAGATTGTTTTCCAGGTGCACGTGTTGATGAAGATCCTGCTCAAAATCCTGCAGTTCTTTATAGGCCAGCTGATAGGTCGGGCAGGCCCACTCAGGCGGCGTGAATTGATTGCTCAACTCTGCAATTTTTGCCATCGTATCGCCGGCGTGCTCATGTTCGGACTCCAGCTCCCTGTGCAGCCGTTTTAAATCTTCCCGCTGCTTTTCATCCGGAGCTTCATTGTTTTTATGTTTTTCCAGAACTGCCTCAACTAACGGAAACTGCTCGTTTTCCTCTTTTTCAAGGTGAGTCATCATCGCTCCGGCCAGCTCTTCAAATAATTTTGCAATTTCTATGTTTTCCGGTCGGTCGTGGCCGTGCCGCTGAGCTACTTTGTTAATCCACTGTGCAATTCGCGGAATCGCCGATCGCACATAGGTATGATGGTTTTGTTTGATGTAGTCGATTAACAGTTCGGCGCTCCAATCCCGAAACCGGGGCATTCCGGCGGCAGGCTGAACCATCACGTGTTCGAGCTCTTTTACCACTTCGTTCGGGTCGATGCCTTTCTTTTCACAAACTTCGGCAAGCGGCTTTTTCCCGCCACAGCAGAAATCCATACCGTATCGACGAAATACATCGGCCGTTCGGTAATCTTCGGTGACCAGTGTGGCTACATGTTGGTGTAGAATTGGGTTAGACATAGTGTTTGGTTGTTTGCTTTTTTGATTGTTACCTCGTCGTCTGCCCGGTGAGCCGGGCTTAATTTCAGGTGCGGCCGACTTTGCCGATTTGCACCGGCACCGGAAGCCCCACCTCCGTCCGGGCTGACGACTTACAAGCTAACGGCTACGGATGCCCAGGGCTGCCAGAGCCGTCAGCCCGCACGGTGGTTTTTATTAATTTGGTGGTTGTTTCATACCGGATTGCTTCGTTCTGTATATTCGCCTTGTCCAGCGGGCAGACGGCGGTACATTAGCCTGGCAAGCCCTATAGCTATCGCAAATACGGCCAGTGCTACCATCTGGTGAAATGAGGCCATTCCTTCGGGATTTCCGGCCAGCAGCAGCCAGCCTCCCAGACCAATCTGCACGACCAGCACGCCAAGAAAAAGCCCGGACCAGATCTTCAGTCGTTTGTCTTCGGGATTTTGAAGAGGCAACCCTATGGAAACCGCCAGTGCTATAACCAGCAGAAGCCAACCTAACATGCGGTGCAGCCACTGCGCGGTTACGGCGTTGTTCAGGATATCCGCCCACATCGTACCGTATACTCCGAGTTCCGGGGGTATCCAATAGCCTCCCATCGTTGGGAAAGTCGGGTAGACAAAGGCGGCCTTCAGCCCGGATACCAGTCCGCCGGCCATGACCTGAACCAAAACTAAAAGTGGCAGAAGGACGGCCATCCACCTGAGCACAGGCGATATGCCGGAGGTGTCCACGGTCAGGGGCTCCTGCAATACGGTTCGCTGCAGCACCAGCCTCCACAGCAATCCGAAGATTAAAAAGCCCAGCCCGAGATGAACACTCAGCCGCCAGGGAGTCACGTACGGCTGATCGGCAAGTCCGCTTTGTACCAGATACCAACCGGCCAATCCCTGCAACAGGCCCAGCGCCACTATGACCGATAGTTGCATGATCAGCCGGCGGGACAGCCAGCCCTTCCACCAAAAAAATCCGAACGGAACGATAAACAATATTCCGAGTCCGCGAGCCAGCATACGATGGCTCCATTCCCACCAGTAAATGGTTTTAAACTCATCCATGCTCATTCCGGCCCTGAGCTCCTGATACTCCGGGATCTCCCGGTATCGATCAAAAGCGCCTTCCCACTGTTCTGCTGTAATGGGAGGTATCACTCCGGAAATAACCTCCCACTCCGTGATCGATAAACCGGCCTGATTCAGACGGGTAAGCCCGCCAACCAGAACCAGCAATGCCAACCAGAAACAACCGGAAGCGAGCCAAATAGTAACCCAGTTCTTAGGAGAAATAATTTTCTTATCGTTGTTTTTCATTGGTATTTATTTTAGTAACAAAGTGACAGAGTGGTAAAGGCACAAAGGGACTGAGGCACATAGGCACTGAGTCTCCTGATTTCGACTTTACTTATAATGTTTGTCCTCAACACTCCGTCACACTGTTACTTAGTTACTTTAAAGTTTCATCCCGCATTTTTCATCAAAATCAAAACAAACTGTAAATGTGTTTTCGGATGCACGGCATGCACTTCTGATGGCTCAAGATAGAACCAATTCCCTTGTTGCATGGGCAATTTGCCTCCGGGAGTTTCCAAAGTACCCTCACCTTCCAGTGTGTGAATCCAGACCGGGTATTTAGAAGTATGTTCACTGAGTTCTTCGCCCGGCGCCAGTTTCATGTGCACCAATGATGTATATTCATTTTTGAGCAGCGTTTGGCTCAATATTCCCCGCTCCGGCATAGGCTGAAGTCGAGCTTCTTCGATGTTAATTGGTGTGGCCATGGTGTTTATGTTATTTGACTGTGTGAGTGAGTTATTGATTAATAAACAGGCACAAAGGCACTAAGGTACAGCGGCACAAAGTTTTGGTTTGCATTGAAACCGTAAGTTCCCGGTGTTTCCTAATGGCAGATTAATTGATATTGAAAATCATTAAAATTTTGTCCCTCAGTGCCTTTGTGCCTATGTGCCTTTGTCCCATTCCTCCATTAAAAATTCCTTCGCAAAAATGCTCTTCTGCCCAGCCAGAATGGTATGGCCAGCCAGAGCAGCATCGCTGTAATGCTTATGGACTGACCGGCCAGACTTCCGAAGAACCGTTGGAACACGGCACCGGTAAATCCCATCAGTGCTGAGATATCGTAGTTGAGCAGCAGCAGGATACGCCCGAGGTCAACCGGGTTGAGCATGGAAAGTATAATTACCGGCTGCTGCAGCGGGTAATCGGAAAAGCTGTAGATGATCAGCAGGATGATGCCGTCATAGATCACCGTAAAAAAGAGCCAGAGAATCAAAGCGATCCCCAGTCCCTTGATCCGGTCTTCAAAAGAGAGTGCCAGCCCGAATGCCATAGCGACGAAAATGACGGTCAGCAAGATACCGGTAATCACCAGAAACAGAATAGACCCTATTTCTGAACCGCGCATTAAAAACGGCACAGCTACACCCACAGTAAATGCCACTGATAGCGGTACGGTTACCCCGCTGAATAACCCGAAAAACAGACTGCTGCGTTTGACCGGCTGGCACAACAAAAGCTCGATGTATTCTCTCGAGTTGTACAGATACATTGCTCCAAGCACGATGCTTATCAGCGGGATTACCAGTAAAACCACATTCATCATACTGGTAATCACTCGGTCGCCGTCACCGCCGAATTGGAATAAGGCTTCCGTCACAGCGAAGAAAAACAGGGCATAGGCCCATACCCACTTACTGCGAAATACATCCTGCAGCTGGTATTTGATAATTTTGGTGGTACTCATGCTGCTACTCCTTCCAGTTTTGAGGCGAGCGCCCGTTCGAGGTTGGGCTGACCGGTATCGTCTAACAGGGAATCCACAGTGGTAACAAAGTGGAGGTTGCCTTCCAGCAGGTAGACCACTTTATCCGCCAGCTCCTGAATTTCGCTCATGATGTGGGAGGTCAGGATGATGGTTTTTCCCTTCTTTTTTTCGGTGATGATCTTGTCCTTAAGCTTGCTGCTTGCGATGGGATCGAGTCCGGCCGTGGGCTCATCCAGAAACAGGACATCCGGGCAGAACAAAAAGGCGAGTACCGCGCTCATTTTTTGCTTATTCCCGCCCGAAAGCGTTTTGAAAGGTTTATTCATCTCGCTTTGCAGGTTGAACATCGTGATAAGCTCTTCATCCTGTACCTCCGGATAGTTACGCAAATCCCGGATCATCTCCAGAATCTCTTTGACGGTGAGGTTTTCAGGATAGCGGGCTTGCTGCGGCATGTATCCGATTCGCTCCCGGTACGTGTAATCTCCGTTGAGCTCTTTGCCGTCAAAAGTTATGATGCCGCTGTCCGGACGGACCAGCCCGAGTATGCTTTTGATTAATGTGGTTTTACCGGCTCCGTTGGGTCCGAGCACAGCTGTTACTTCACCCGGTTCAAAGGATACATCCACCCCTTTCAGAGCCTCGAGTTTTGCAAATCGTTTTTTTAATTGTTTTACGGTAATCATCGGTTCACCTCCTTCATCAGAGGGTTTTCATCAATTAGAGTTTCCGGGGTTAGTACTGGTACCACACGCTCTGCAATATCCAGCAGGTCAATAAATATGCTTCGGAGCAGAATGAGGGCGGTTGAATTTTGTTCGACAATGAGTGAGAACAACCTGACCGGGCGGTAAGGTACATCGCCGTAGCCATCACCATCGAGATCATAGCCGCTGTAATGGCTCCAGTAGTTTTTATCAAAGGTACTGTAAGCCCGCCGGCTGTTGGTGGCGACATCAAAGGCATTGTTGATAAAATCGTTTTTGGTAAAATGGTTATCCGGGCTGTTGGCAAGAATCCGGATAGCCCAGCCGTTTTCGCGGAACCGGTTGTTTTCGACTTCCATCCTGCTGCTGCCGTCAATCCGGATAGCCGCGGTGTTGCGGATAAACTGATTGTGGGTAATCCGGCTGTCGCGCATATCCTTGAGCAGCATTCCATAAGAAGAGGAGCCCCAGTTATCCAGGAACAGGTTGTAATGCATATCCACATTTTCGCTGTACATCACCGCCGTTCCGGCTCCGTTGTTCCGGAATGTGTTGCCGTTGTACACGCAATCATTGGAAAACATGAAGTGCAGTCCGTAGCGGATATTTCCCTCCGCTTCATTTCGTAAGATCTCGCTATCCTCCACATATTCCAGATAGATCCCGTCGCGATGCCCCTTAATGGTATTGCCGCGAATCAGGAGGTCGTTGGTGTACCAGGCATGGATGCCGTTGGCCGAGGTCGCTTCGCGGGTTCCGTAGGCGGTTAATTTATTATCCAGAACCTGGGTCCGGTGGGCGCGGGCGAGATAGATACCGAAGAAGTTATCATCCAGAATGTTATTGCGGACAATTCCATCAGTTACCCTGTCAAAGCGGATAGCTGCATTGTCGCGAATGTGGCTGGATTCAGACCCGGTAATTGTGAACCCTTCAATAAGCACATTGTTTGCATTTACCCGGATCACCTCACCCTGATGCTGTGCATCAATTACCGGGTTATTCAGACCGATCAGGGCGATTTCATGTTCGATCAACAGCGGGGTATCGGTATGTTCCCCGCCATCAACCCAAACCGTATCCCCGTCGGAGGCATAGGAGACGGCTTCGCTTAAGCTGGTGAAGCTTCTTTCTCCCACGGTTATTTCACCATCCGCGGCGGCAAGTCCCGGCAAAAATGCCAGTACAGCCCCCATCAGTATGATGTTGATTAATACTTTCATTGTGTTGACTCCCTGTGTTTTTGGTAATTCGGTAATTGAGGGAATGAGGTAATTAGGAGGAATCCCCATTTACCTTATTTGCCATAATTACCTATTTACAATATCACTGGCCCCACTTTTCCCGGACGAGTACTTTTACTTCGTCCCAGTCGAGTAGGTTTCCGTCGTA
>SLQI01000007.1 GCA_007131535.1 Balneolales bacterium
CACAAATTTTGTATGAATGGTTCTATTGTCATGTCTTCCAATAAGGTACTCAAAAAAAGGCAATATTTTTGATTTAACCTACTGTCAGACGCTGCGAACTTTAGCTGTGGGTGTTGTCCTGAAAATGGTTTGCTCAACATACACTGGTACGTTTCCGCCACCATTTTCGGGACGTTTTGCATATAACTATATTACCTGGTGAATAATACAGGGTAGTTATTTATGATTATTTTTAACCTTGATTATCAATATAATTTATTATAGTTATCAGTAAAGCAGGGAATTGAATTTCTGAGATTACGATTTTTCGAGGATTACGGGGAAAAAATTCGCGCCTTAAAATAATAACTGTCTGGTTTTTATTTATTTCTCAACGGATTTTGGACTGTGATATAACTTTTTTATCTGGTTTGTGCTAAGCCAAACTTAATTAATGACTGTAAGGAAACGCCAATATCTGAGTTCTGCTCGTCCCAAAAATGCTCATGTACGCAATCTACACTGCGCTTTTTGGCCCTTCGCGCACTTTGTTCCTGGCGTTTTATTAAGACACTGTGAAATTTTCTTACAGACACTAATAAAGTCTGTAACTATCCGCAGGATGGCTCTACATAAAATAATGCAATATTAAGCAATGACTGAAAATACCCAAAACACCGGAAGTGATGACTTAATGGTCGTGGGGTTGGGAGCATCTGCCGGCGGACTTAAAGCTCTTCAAGATTTCTTCGATGCCGTACCTAAAAATACGGGGATGGCTTTTGTAGTCGTCGTGCATCTTGCTCCACACCAGGAAAGCAGCATGGCTGAATTACTCCAGGAACATACTTCTCTAAAGGTCAATAAAGTCGAGAAGCGGACAAAGATCCGTGGCGATAACGTATATGTAATTCCACCAGGCAAACTGCTTAAACTGGAAGATGATCACCTTGTTCTGCTTGAATCACAAAAAAGTCATTTCAAGCTGACAACTATAGATATTTTTTTCAGGTCTTTAGGAATCAACAAGGGCAGCAACTCTGCCTGTATTATTTTGTCGGGTTCCGGCAGTGATGGAAGTGTGGGCCTTAAAACAGTTAAAGAATACGGAGGGGTCGTAATTGCTCAAAATCCCTCCGAAGCCGGCAGTGACGGGATGCCCCGTAGTGCCATAGATACCGGACTGGTAGACCTGACGCTTTCGGTGCGGGAGATTCCCGCCAAATTACTCGATTATGCCACCAGTCTTAAGCAGGTCAGAATTGTCTCCGAACCCGAAGTACTCCCGGATAATGAGACAACAGCTCTTCGACAAATTTTCAGTCAAATCAATCTTAAAACAGGGCACAACTTCACTCAATATAAGCGAAAATCTGTTCTCAGACGGATTGAACGCCGCATGAGGGTCAACCATTTACTCACCCTTACTGAATATCTGGATTATATCAATACCCACCCTGATGAAGTCCAGAAGTTATTTAAAGATCTGTTGATCAGTGTAACAAACTTTTTCCGCGACCAGGAGGCATTTGCCGAGCTTGAAAAGAAACTCATCCCCGGTTTGTTTAAAGATAAAAGTTCCGAGGATTCTGTGCGGGTGTGGGTTCCCGGGTGTGCGACCGGTGAAGAAGCCTATTCTATAGCAATTTTACTTCTGGAATATGCGCGAACGTTAGACCAGTCCCCTAAATTACAAGTATTTGCAACCGATATTGACCAGCAGGCCCTTGAAATAGCACGGGAAGGCCGGTACCCGGAATCCATCGCTGTGGATATCCCGGAAGAACGCTTAGAACGCTATTTTAAAAAAGACGGATATGTCTATCAGATAAAGCCTATTGTATCGGATATCATGCTGTTTGCCGAGCATGATTTGCTCAAGGCCCCGCCATTTTCAAAGCTTGACCTCATCAGCTGCCGCAATCTGCTGATTTATCTTGACCGGGATCTTCAGTCCAAAGTATTTAATCTGTTTCATTACGCCCTGTATTCCGGAAAATGGTTGTTTTTGGGAATGTCAGACTCCATTCTGGAAGCAACGGAGCTGTTTTTCCCTGTCAGCAAGGAATATAAAATTTATCAACAAAGCCCCCTCTCAAATTCTACCCAGCGGTTAACCCGTTTACCATTTACAGACCAAAACTTTCAAGCTCCTGTAACTGATACCCGAAAATTATTTGCCAAACAGAAATCAAACATCGGAGAATTACATCATAAAATACTTACCAGTCAATACGCACCGCCCAGTGCTATTATCAACAAGAATTATGATCTCATACACTCCACTCCAAATATTGACCGGTTCTTAAAATATAAAGGGGGTGAACCCAGCCAAAACATCCTGGAAATGGTAACCCCTAAACTTAAGCAACCCCTTCGCAGGGTCTTGTTCCAAACTGAACGGGATGAGTCAAATCAGCAGGCAACCAGCCGGGTTCATCTCCGAACCGAAGAGTACACCGGCAGCATCAAATTGATCGTGCGAAAAATTACCGATCACACTTTTCCTGAGGGTCTGTTACAGGTCATTTTTTATGAAGAACATGACTCAGATGAAGTACACGCAACAGTTACTAAAGATACCGAAAGCCACTCTGAATCTGATTCTGAGATTATTGTTGCACTTGAAGATGAGTTAAAGCATACTCAGGAACAACTGCAGATGACGGTGGAAGAATATGAAACCTCAAATGAAGAACTTCGGGCTTCAAACGAAGAATTGCAGTCTATGAATGAGGAGTTGCAGTCAACCACCGAGCAACTGCAAACCAGCCAGGAGGAAGTGCAATCCGTCAATGAGGAGCTGAAAAGTGTAAATCTGGAACTTGAAAACCGAATTAAAGATTTACACCAGTCCAATAGCAACCTGAAAAACCTGATGGAGGCTACGAATATTGCCACCATTTTTGTGGATCCGGATTACTGCATACAGTTCTTTACCAACCGAAGCACGGATATTTTTAATCTTATTTCGTCCGACATTGGCCGCCCTATAAAACATATAACCCATCAACTTCAGCACAGCTCTTTAATTGAAGATATTGAAACTACACTGAACAGTCACAAGCATATTAATAAGGTTGTGAAAGACGATAAAGGCCATCAATTTATAATGAGGATAATGCCTTATCGCAATATTGAAGATAAAATCGACGGCGTAATTCTGACCTTCGTGAACGTAACAGAGTTAAAACAGGCCGAAAGCAAGTTGAAAGAGCGTGCAAACCAGCAGGAAATCCTTGCTGAATTAGGAGTTTATGCGCTCAAAGAGCACAACTTACAGAATGTCCTCGATAATACAATACAATACCTGATAAACAACCTGCCCATTGATTACGGTCTTATCTTTAGTGTAAACAATGAATTTGAGTATGAAGAAGAAGAAGAAGAAGAGGAACTTTCTATAGAATTAATACACAGCAACCTTGAGGATACGGAGACCGTACCGGCTAATATCCCTACTGATGGAAAATGGGATTTTTGTTATGCCCTGCAATCTTCTGATAGCTTAACCATCAATAATTACCGGGAAGAAAGTCACTATCAGTTACTGCCGGTACTTGCAAATCTTGGTATCACTTCCGGTTTTTTGATAAACTTAGGCGGTACGGACAAACAACTGGGTGTACTGGGGTTATATTCCAGACAAAAACAAGATTTTACTGAACAAGATATACATTTTATTCAGGTTGTATCCCATATCATTGGTTCTTGCTTAGAACAGGATCAAGCTTACAAGGTGCGTTCAAAAATTAACGAGCGGCTCCAGGAAGAAATTAAGCGTAGCGAACAGTTTCAAAGGGATATATTAGATGTAAACGTAATGCAGCGATGGGAAATCGGTGAGTATCTCCACGATAATCTGGCTCAAGTTCTTGGTTCGATGAACATTACCGTAAATGAAATTCGGGAGATCCTTTCTTCGAATCAGCCTGAGGGAGCTATTAAAAAACTTGACGAGTTAAAGTCCCTGCTCGATAAGCAAATTGAAGCAATCCGGGATTTAAGTCACGACACTATCCCGATCGATTTCGAGGAAGGTGATGTCTCCCATGCTTTTTCGTATTTAATGAAACAAACCCAAAATTTTCGGGATGTTACATGTTCACTTCAAACCGATGGCATTTTAGATAAACTTAAAAACAGGGAAGTTGCGACTCATTTATACTACATCACTCAAGAAGCCATTAAAAATGCTGTTAATCACGGAAGTGCTAAAAACATTAAAGTCAACGTAACCACCAACCAGGCTTATCTTAATCTGCAGATACTTGATGATGGTAGCGGTCTGCTTCCCGAGGATCAACAGCATCACGGCATGGGATTACGAATTATGCAACACCGAACCGAATTGCTTGGCGGATCATTTGGCATTGAGGTGTTAGATGAGAAATCCGAGTTTACTACCTGTATCAGCTGCCTGATACCACTCGTAAATATTCGTCATGAAGCACAAACCTGATAATGCTTACTTATTAAAGTAAATCAATCACTACTGTCCGACTAACTTTAAGTTATGATCGATATTCTGATTTTTATTAAGGTATCAGCCACATATCATTTTCCGTTGACTTCAGCCCTGCAAATATTGGGGATAGAGCCCCATAACTTTGTGGGAAAATTACAAACTTTTTGTCGGACTGCATTGTAAATCAATAATTAATCGAACTCAGATTAAAAAGGTAGATTTTGTCTAACCCGGGAGTTTTTTCACTAACCTTAGTTCGACTATTATATTTGTTTTTACTACTAACCTAAGTTCGATTCTAAATTTTTTATCGACCAGAGGGTGGCTTTAGGTAAATGCGATTTCTGTTGCTGGGAGTTGGTTACTGGTTACTACATGTAAATCCTTGTTCACACTCCTCACTGGTGCGGATTCTTTTTTTAACGCTTCACTACATCGACTTTTTAATGGCTTATTCTCGAAAGGCCGGAATCTACTTATTCTCCTTGCTTACGTCATAGCCATGTTATTATGTACAGCTTTAGAGTCGAACTCAGGTTTCACAAAACTATTGGACAAACCTTATTTGCCATTAAACTCACGATACAAGGCCGCCAGTTCACTGGTGATCATCGCAGTTGCACCCCATAAAGGCACCCGATGCAGCGACCAGTATGGGACGTCGATATTTTGGCCTTTGTAATTCCAGTTTTCAACCACCACATTTTCCGGGTTGATCAAATCATCCAACGGCACCTGAAGCACTTCGCTAACCTCTTCAGGTTGTAACTTCAACTCGGGCAGGTCTCTGTAATAGGCCAAAAAAGGATGGATCATATTATGTGAAGGCGGCACATATAAAGGGGTGAGTTTGCCAATCATCGAGTCCGTCGGCAGAGCCACCCCGATTTCTTCATGCAGCTCCCGGATTGCCGCTTCTTCAAGGGTTTCATGAGGCTCCACACTCCCGCCGGGGTAACAGAACTGACCGCTATGATCATTAAGATTTGTACTTCTTAGCGTAAAAACTACCTGCGGGTATATCGGGTCGGAATGCAGCAAAATTAACACGCCATTATGCCTTACACCTGTCGGAATTTCGATGTGCTGATGGCGATGCTCAGGAGCCATTTTCAGCTGCTCGCTAAATCCCGGCAGAGCTCTTTTTAATCGCACTTGTAAATAAGATATAAAATCATCCAATATGATAGCCTGTATCTTTAAGTAAAGCTTGTATTATGTTTCTGCATCCCTGATCGATGAAGAATACCCGATATGCTAAGTATTATTTCAAAATATTAATCCGGACAATCTCGCTTCCACACATCATGCGAGCAGACCTACCGGCAACTTACTATAACGTGATTCCTTAAAAATTCTTCCCCCCATAAAAATGCGCAGTTTATACGCTCCGGAATAGAATGTTGGGTGAGGATATGTACTTAAAAAAAGCCCCGCACTTCAAATAGTACGGGGCTTTTTATCGGAATTTACTTTAAATCGACGTATCCGGCTCTTAGCCTAAAATACGCTCTATCCGCACCAGCACATCTTCCAAGTGAATGCGGGTGGTTCGGTCGGGCGCCTGGTTCAGGTTATCTTCGATTTCAGAATGCAGCTGCTGAAGCTGATCGCGAGCCAGCATTTGCACATCAGACTGGCTGACATGAACCTCCGCATTTAACGGTGGGCTGTCGTAGCTGCCGACTCTCAGATTACCTGAGCCCGGCGGGTTGAATGTATCCATTTCAGCCTCATGCATCAACCAGTCGAGCCGCTCCAGGTATCCGCGCTGAAGGTTGCGCCGGAAGGCATCGATCTGCTCACCTTCGGAGACTTCAGTCCACAACATCTCCCGGAGGTCGTCCATCATTTCGGTGTTGGAGTAGGCTTCATCACCCAGAAAATACTCCTGCTCGGCAATTCGGGCAAACCGGTTCGGCAGCAGAAACCGCTCGAGGGCCTGCATCTGATAGCCGCGTACCCGTTCGAGTGATCCGGCATGTTCCAACAAACGCAGAATATCCCGGTCCAGAAGCCAGTCCGGAGTCTGGAATGCATGTTCAGCCAGGAACTCCATTGCGCGGATCTGGTCTTCCCGTTCTACGGGCGTATAAATGGGGCCTTCTTCA
>SLQI01000038.1 GCA_007131535.1 Balneolales bacterium
AGCTACTTAGGGCAACACTTGCACCGAGTAAACCATCTTGAATACTTGCACCCATATCCTACTAAGATTATCCTTTTTGGACAGCCTCGTTTATATGAGAGGGAGGCACTTATCCGTTGACTGAAGTCAACGGAAATGGATGGATGCGAAGCTGATAACTGGCAACCCTGAATCAGCTAACATACAGCGTTGCGATACCTATATTGCATTAAGCCGGTACTTATCTGTAGCTTGATTAATTTTTCTTACCAGCACCCAGCACCCAGCACCCAGCACCCAGCACCCAGCAACAAACATCTACCAGTTTCGGACTTCTTCGATTAAAAGTTCAATACCATCCAGTACTTTAGGGCAGGCTTGTTCCAGGTACTTTTGAGCATCGCCGTTTTTGGTGAAATATTTATCGTAGAGATCGAGTGCACGTTCACCGTCAAAATCGACAAAAGCAAGCCGGCAGGTTAGTTCCCCTTCCGGACAGCCGAATGCCGAGCCAGGCAGGGTTGCAACTCCGGTTTTTTCCAGCAAGTATTCACATAACTCTGCACCGGTTGTTACTGAGCGCTCCCGGAGCTGATTACGATATGCGGTAAACTCCGGAAATATATAAAACCCGCCATCGACCTTAGGGCCGGAAATGTTGACTTCACCAAAACGATTGCTGATGTAATCACTCAGCATTTTGAGTATATGGCGGGCTTTGTTAAGGTAACTCTCGATATCCGGACTTTCCTGAAAGGCGGCTACCGCCGCATATTGGATCGGAGCCGAGGTTGATGTGTAGGTTTCGCTGGCCGCTACAGCCATCGCATTTTTAATATTATCATAAGCCTCCGGGAAAACAAAAACCCCCAACCGCCAGCCTCCGGCTCCGCACCACTTGCTCAGGCCTCCGCTCAAAATCGTTCCTTCCGGATAGTATCGGGAGATTGATTGATGTGCGCCTTGATGATGCAGCTCTCCGTAAATTTCATCCGAAAGAAGAATTACGTTGTAAGAAGAGGCAACCTCAGCAATATCTTTCAGCTGCTGTTCGGAAAAAGTTGATCCGGTAGGGTTGGACGGATAATTCAGGATTACTATTCGGGGGCGGTTTTTGTCTTTCCGGCAATGCTTTTCCAATTCTTTGGCCGAAAGCATCCAGTTGTCTTCTCGTTTTGTTGGCAGCCAGCGCACCTGGCGTCCTATGATATGGGCCTGCGGTGCATAGGAAACCCAGCTTGGGGTCGGGATTACCAGATCGCCGTAATAGACCAATTGAAGCAGAAACATAAGCTCTTTGGAGCCCGGGCCGATCAATACTTGATTGGTATGCCTGGTAACACCGTGTTTTCGGGTATAATATTCAGCAACAGCCCGCCGAAGCTGAGCAAGTCCCTCAACAGGGAGATAGTCTTTCTGATGAGCATTCTTTATGAGTTCCTGCCGGACGGGCATCGGTACAGGAAACGGAGACTGCCCGAGTCCGAATTTGTAGATGGTTCTGCCGTATTGCTGTAACTGTTGAGACAGCTCATTAATGGCCAGAGTAGCCGATTTGGGAAGGCCGCTGACATTTAGATTGAGGGAGTTCATAGCAAATAGAAAATCTCAATTTGAGAATCATTCCAAAAATCGAATCCGAAACAGAGCTTTGTTGTAATACAGCCGGGCAAAGTAGATTAACTAATTTTCAATGCTTTCTACATGTTCCGGATACAGTAATCCGATAACTTTCCTTATGCGATCCAGCGTTCGCATAACCTGTCCGCTTCTATGCCAGGGGAGATGCGGGCTTTCCTGCAAGCTTTCTCTTATGCGCCGGTTGGCCTCGGTGGTTTCAAACTGATATCCGTGTGGGGCAAAGCCGGCATGAAAGACCGATGTATCGTTTCCCTGAGTGAGCGAGGCGCGATTGGGGCAGTGAAATTGCGGATCGATCTCTATGCGAAACCCGTTACCGTAGATCTCGGCACGAGTGGGTGTACCCAGCTGATTTGCGCACATAAGATCAGCTTTTCTTCCGCCCGGAAAATTAAGTGTCATGGTTACAAAATGGTCCACCCCGGTTTCGGTAAAGCGGGCTTCAGCATAAACGGATTCCGGCTCATCATCAAAGGTGTGGATGGCCAGCCAGACCGGATAAAAACCGACATCAAGCAGAGATCCGCCGCCGAGTTCCGGGTTGAACAGACGGGAATCCGGATCAAGGGGCTTATAGATTCCAAAGTCAGCACGGACATATTCGGCTTCCCCGTTTAATTCGCGGTTCAACCATTGGTGAACACGGCAGAAAACCGGCAGAAAGCGGCTCCAGACGGCTTCCATAAAAAAGCATCCGTTTTGTTGGGCCAGCTCGGTAAGCTTATCAAACTGATCCGCATTCATCGTAACCGGCTTTTCGCAGAGTACATGTTTACCCTGGCGCAGGCACATAGCCGCATTTTCATAATGCTGCGGATGAGGAGTGGCAATATAAACGGCATCCACTTGCTGATCGTCAACCAGCTCCTGATAACTGCCATAAGAATGGGGAATACCGTGGGTCCGGGCAAAAGCGCCGGCTTTCTCAGGTGATCTGGAAGCAACCGCATAAAGCTCGCCACCCTCGGAATGCCTGAAGCTCTCGGCAAATTTGGTTGCAATATTACCGGTGCTGAGAATTCCCCAACGTATGTTCATGAGTGAAACATGGTTTAATAATTTTAGCTATGCGTAAACGATTTTATTAGTTCGGCTTTGGTTGCATTTTAATGCAGTTCAAGGTTTAAGGTTTAAAGTTCAAAGAACTTCAAACACCGAAACAATCAAACAACCAAACTGCCAAACCCTCAAACCAGCTCGAGCACACCGGCAGCTCCCATTCCGCCGCCGATGCACATGGTGCAGATGCCGTATTTTACGTTTCGGCGCTGCATTTCGTGAATCAGCGATGCGGTAAGTTTGGCACCGGTGCATCCCAACGGGTGACCAAGCGCAATGGCGCCGCCGTTTACATTCACAATGTCTTCGTCGATGCCAAGCTTTCGGATAATTGCCAGAACCTGAGAAGCAAATGCCTCATTTAGTTCCACTAAGCCGATATCACTCAGCTTGAGTCCGGTTTGTTTAAGGACTTTGGGGATGGCTTCTATCGGGCCGATACCCATCTCATCCGGCGCTACACCGGCGGTGGCAAATCCGGCAAGCCGCGCGATCGGTTCGGCACCGGTTTCTTTTAGTTTTTCTTCACTCATGACGACCGTCGCCGCGGCTCCATCCGACATCTGCGAAGCATTGCCGGCCGTTATGGTCCCCTTGTTTTTGAATACCGGTCTCAAGCCACCCAGCGCTTCCTGAGAGGTATCAGCTCGCGGCCCTTCATCGGTATCGAAAGTCACGGTTTCCGAATGAACATCCCCGTTAACAGGCACGGCCGTGGTGATTTCCATGGGGACGATTTCATCTTTAAACCGCCCGTTTTGGATAGCATCAATCGCTTTCATGTGGGAGCGATAGGCCCATTCATCCTGATCTTCCCGCGATACGTTATACCGCTCCGCCACATTTTCCGCCGTCAGCCCCATGTTGATGTAGTAATCCGGCCGCGACTCACTCAAGCCCGGATGGGGCTGGAAGTGAAAGCCGCTCATCGGAACCAGGCTCATCGACTCGGCACCGCCGGCCACGACCACCTCATTTTGTCCGGCCATGATGGACTGCGAAGCCATCGCAATCGTCTGCAACCCCGACGAGCAAAACCGGTTGATCGTCGCCGCAGAAGTGCTTTCAGGCAAACCGGCATTCAAAGCGATAATCCGCCCCATATTCATGCCCTGTTCGCCTTCCGGCATAGCGCAGCCGATAAGCACATCGTCAACCATTTCCGGCTCAAGACCCTTGGTTCGCTCCACGGCAGCTTTAACCGCCGCCGCTCCCATATCCTCCGGCCGCTCATGACGCAAAGCACCCCGCTTCGCTTTCCCAACGGCGGTGCGTGTTGTGGAAGTAATAAATGTTGATTTCATAGGTTGCTAATGATTTAGTTTGGTAAAACTGACGGCAGTTCAAGGTTCAAAGTTTAAGGTTCAAGTCGGCATTTGAGTAAGGTTTAACTGTTTTATATTGGCAGAATAAACAGTGCCGATGATTAATGTTCACTGAAAAATTAGCCATTAGCACCCTTGAACTTTAATCTTTGAACCTTGAACACTTTTTCCTGGCAGGATATTTATAGAAAACTTCACCTTCCCGCATACTTAGCTCCTTTAAGATTGCTTGATTTGAGGGACTTAATCAGGGAATGGATTTTTCTTGAGACGGACTCACACTCCCGAATTTTTTGCTGGTAGGTTTCATCCTCAATATATCCGATATCAAGGCACCGGTGAAGTTGGGAACGGAGCTCACCGGCTGATCCTTTGGAGATGTATAAAAAATGCATGAATTCAGCGTTGCCGGATCGTTCAAACCCTTCGGCAATATTGTCCATTATAGATCCGGATGAATCCCGCATTTGGGATCGCAATTTCCAGTCATTGTTGAAGGAATCCGAGTTGGTAAGATTATAAATTTGCTTCGAAAGCACCCTCGCTTCCTTCCATACCTCCAGATCCTCAAATCGCTTTACCTGCATTTTTTCCTCCAGTGAAATCTTTATAGTTCAAAGTTTAAGGTTCAAAGTTCAAGGGTGCTAATGGCTAAATTTTAAGTAAAAAATAAACACCAGCAGTTCGCCGGTTTTATATGTCCAATAGTACATTTAAATGTCGACTTGAACCTTAAACCTTAAACTTTGAACAATAGCCAATACACAATCAAACCAAAATCTCAATTCCTAATCGGCTTCCCCGTCTCCAAAACCGTCTTAACCCTCTCTTGGGTTTTCTTTTGGCCGAGGAGGGAGAGGAAGACTTCGCGTTCGAGTTCGAGGAGGTAGTTTTCGTGGACTTCGGCCGGACCGGTGAGGTCGCCGCCGGTAAGGACGTGGGCAAAGCGTTCGGCCAGATGGAGATCATATTCGGTGATGTAGCCGCCGTTCCACATCTGCCAGGCGGCGGTGTAGAGCGGAGCTTTGCCGGGTTTGCCGAGTACAGGGATATGCGTTTCCACCGGCGGGGGCATATAGCCTTGCTCAAACATCGTAATGACTTCTTCGCGGGCGGAGTGGATGCGGCGGTCTTCGTGCATCACGACCATATCATCGGGCATTAAAAAACCAAGCTGCCGCGCTTCCTGAGCACTGGTAGCTACTTTGGCCGTTGCAACGGTCTCAAACACCTTCTGTAGAAACGGCTGAATGTGACTTGGATGCTCCGTTGCCGCATTGGATGCCGCCCGTGCCGCCATGCGCATCGTTCCGCCACCGGCCGGGATCAGCCCGACACCCAGCTCCACCAGGCCGATATAGGTTTCCGTCGGAGCTACGATTCGGGCGGCCCCCATGATCAGCTCGCAGGCACCGCCGAGGGTCATGTTGTGCGGCGCCACCACTACCGGCTTGGAAGCGTAATGCACCCGCTGGATCGCCTGCTGAAATCGCATCACGGCCTCTTCCACCGGCTTCATATTACCTTCCATCACATAATGCGCCAGCTCGCCGAGATTCGCGCCAACGGAAAAGTTAGAGCCTTCATTGGCAATCACCATTCCCTTGTATCCACCGGTTTCCACTTTCTCGAGCGCGTCAAACAATCCCTGCATGACGTTCTGGCTTAACGTATTGGCTTTGGACCGGAACTCAAAAAGTGTGACTCCCTCTCCGAGATCCAGCAGGGCCGCGTCATCATTGCTCCAAAGCAGACTTCCCTTTTTGGCTTTGATCGAATCCAGGATAACTTCGTCATCCGGTCGGGCATCGTACGTATAGCCAAGCGAAGGTACGAAGATCTGCTCGTCCTGTCCGTGGCGCTGATAAAACTGCCCGACACCCTGCTGCTGCATCTCGACAATCCAGTCCGGAAGCTGATGACCTTTGGCCTTTATATCATCCAACAGCCGGGGCACCCCGATCCAGTCGGCTATGCGGAACGGACCGGCCTGCCATCCGAATCCCCAGCGGATGGCGCGATCCACATCCGCCGGATTATCGCTGATTTCCGGGATGCGATTCATGCTGTAGGCCAGCAGGGCCTGTATGTGATTGCGGATAAATTCGCCCGCGCGACCGTCATCCTCATAGAGCGCCTTCCACCGTTCTTTTAAGGAAGGGATTTTCTTGATTTCATCGAGAATCCCCAGCTCAACAGGTTTGGCGGACTCGTACGCACCGGTTTCCAGATTGATGGATTTGATCTCTTTGCCTTCCTTGCGATAAAAGCCGGCTTTGGTTTTAGCGCCGAGCGCTCCGTTATCAACCAGCTTTTTGAGGGAGGAAGGAGTATTGAAAAGCTCGCGGGCCTCATCGCTGTCATCCAGCGCGTGGTACAGATTCTCCGACACATAGAGCAGCGTATCCAGTCCCACGACGTCGGCGGTGCGAAATGTAGCCGACTTTTGCCGGCCGATGAGCGGACCGGTAAGCGTGTCGATCTCCTCAATGGTATAATTGCCCTGCTCAAACTCGCGGAGGCTGTGCATCA